>NZ_JBFUDK010000016.1:0-121346 GCF_056404755.1 Sphingomonas sp. P2_B6 | reverse complement strand
CGGCGGCGAAGAAGACCGATTCGTTCGCGCGCGGCATGGCGATGGGCGGGACCTTGTTCGAGGAGCTGGGCTTTTATTATGTCGGCCCGGTCGACGGGCATAATCTCGACCAGCTGATCCCGGTGCTGGAGAATGTGCGCGATGCCGAGGAAGGCCCGATCCTGGTCCATGTCGTGACCAAGAAGGGCAAGGGCTATGCCCCGGCCGAGGCAGCGGCGGACAAATATCACGGCGTGCAGAAGTTCGACGTGATCACCGGTGCCCAGGCCAAGGCACCGCCGGGGCCGCCGGCCTACCAGAATGTGTTCGGCGCAGCGCTGGTGGCCGAAGCCGCGACTGACCCACGCATCTGCGCGATCACCGCGGCGATGCCCTCTGGCACCGGGCTCGATGCCTTTGCCCAGGCCTATCCCGATCGCTTCTTCGATGTGGGCATTGCCGAGCAGCATGCGGTGACCTTTGCCGCCGGGCTTGCCGCACAGGGCATGCGGCCATTCTGTGCGATCTACTCGACCTTCCTGCAGCGCGCSTACGACCAGGTCGTGCACGACGTGGCGATCCAGAATCTGCCSGTCCGGTTCGCGATCGACCGGGCCGGSCTGGTCGGTGCCGACGGCGCGACRCATGCCGGCAGCTTCGATGTGACCTATCTCGCGACCTTGCCCAATTTCGTGGTGATGGCGGCCGCCGACGAGGCCGARCTGGTGCACATGACGCATACCTGCGTCGAACATGACAGCGGGCCGATCGCGGTGCGCTATCCGCGCGGCAACGGCACCGGGGTCGCGCTGCCCGAGACGCCCGAGCTGCTCGAGATCGGCAAGGGCCGCATCGTGCGCACGGGGCACAAGGTGGCGATCCTGTCGCTCGGCACGCGCCTTGGCGAGGCACTGAAGGCAGCCGATGCGCTCGATGCGCGGGGGCTCTCCACCACGGTCGTCGACCTGCGCTTCGTCAAGCCGCTCGACGAGGCGCTGATCCGCAAGCTGCTGACCACGCATGAGGTGGCGGTGACGATCGAGGAGGGGTCGATCGGCGGGCTCGGGGCGCATGTGCTGACGCTTGCCAGCGACACCGGGCTGGTCGATGCGGGCCTCAAGATCCGCACCATGCGCCTGCCCGACATCTTCCAGGACCAGGACAAGCCCGAAAAGCAATATGCCGAGGCCGGCCTCGATGCCGATGCCATCGTCGATACCGTGCTCAAGGCACTCCGCCATAACTCGGGCGGTGTCGTCGAGGAAGCCAGGCGCGATGTTGTTTAAGCGCGTGCGTGCCGCCTTCGCCATGCTGATCGGGTTGGGGCTCACCGCTGCGGCGCCGGCACCGAACGGCACGCTCACCATTCGGGTCGACAATGTCCGCAACTCGGCGGGCGTGGTGCATGTCGATATCTGTCCCCAGGCGCAGTTCCTGAAGGACGATTGCCCTTATGCCGGCGACGCGCCGGCGCGCGCCGGAGTCACTCTGGTGACGATCCATGGCCTGCCTGCCGGCCGTTATGCCGCGCAGGTGTTCCATGACGAAAACCGCAACAAGAAGGTCGATCGCGCGCTGTTCGGCATCCCCAAGGAAGGCGTCGGTTTCTCGAACGATGCCCGGATCAGCCTCGGGCCGCCGAAATGGGCCGATGCGGTCTTCGCCTTTGACGGGCAGGAACAGGCGATTGGCCTGAAGATGCGCTATTTCCTCGGAGCGTCCGGGCCGGCAAAGGCACGCTGAGCGCATGCGGTCACCCATTTCCGCTCTGGTCGGCGTCAGCGTTCGCCATCCATGGCTGACCCTGCTGCTGTCCCTCGTGCTGGCGGGACTGGCGCTGGTCTTCACCGCCGCGCGGTTCGACATGACGACCGATACGGCGGCTTTGATCTCGCCCGATATCGACTGGCGCAAGCAGGAACGGGCGATGGAAGCCGCCTTTCCCCAGTTGCGCGACGTGATGGTGGTGGTGGTTGACGGCCAGACACCCGAACTGGCCGAGGATGCGGCGGCGAAGCTGACCGTCGCGCTGGGTGAAGACAAGGCGCATTTCAGGCTGGTGCGTCGGCCGGACGGCGGCGATTTCTTCGCTCGCGAGGGGCTGTTGTTCGGGTCGCGCGAGGATGTCCGCCAGGCGACCGCCGCGCTGATCGAGGCGCAGCCGCTGCTCGGGCCGCTCGCCGCCGACCCGTCGCTGCGCGGCGTCAGCGGCGCGCTGTCGACGATGCTCGACGGCGTCGAGGCGAAATCGGCGACGCTCGAGCAGATCGACCGGCCGATGCGGGCGCTGGCTGACGCCACCGAGCGATCGCTCGACGGCAAGCCCGCCTGGTTCTCTTGGCAGCAATTGTTCGGGACCGGCGCAGGGCCGCTCAGCCCGCCCAAGCGCCGCCTGATCCTGGCCCAGCCGGTGCTCGATCACAGCGCGCTGATGCCGGGCGAGGCGGCAAGCGACGCGGTCCATGCCGCCGCAGCGGCGCTGCGGCTCGATGCCGCGCACGGCGTGTCGGTCCGGCTGACGGGCGAGGTGCCGCTCGCCGACGAGGAATTCGCGACCTTGCAGGAAAATATCGGCGCGGTCGGCATGGTGATGCTCGGCGCGATGCTGGTGACCCTGTGGTTCGCCACCCGATCGGCCCGGCTGGTCGCGGCCATTTTCGGCACGATCGTCCTTGGGCTGGTCGTCACCCTCGCCGTGGGTCTCGCCGCGGTCGGGCGGCTCAACCTGATCTCGGTCGCCTTCATCCCGCTGTTCGTCGGGCTCGGTGTGGATTTCGGGATCCAGATCTGCGTGCGCTACAATGCCGAGCGCGTGACGGGGCTCGCACCCGCCGCCGCGCTGGAGGCAGCCGCGACCGCGCTCGGCGCGCCGCTGCTGCTGGCGGCGGGCGCGGTGTTCCTCGGCTTCGGCGCCTTCCTGCCCACCGCCTATATCGGCATCGCCGAGCTGGGCGTGATTGCCGGGCTCGGCATGGTGATCGCGCTGCTGTTCAGCGTGACCCTGCTGCCCGCTCTGGTCCTGCTGCTGCGCCCGGGCGCGCCGCGCCGCGAGGTCGGCTTCGCGCAATTCGCGCCCGCCGACCGCTTTCTCGAACGGCGCCGCAAGGCCGTGCTCTGGGCGTTCGGCGCATCGATGGCGGTGAGCATCGCGTTGCTTCCCTGGGTCGTGTTCGACTTCAACCCGCTTCATCTGCGCGATCCCGGGGCGCCATCGATGCAGGCGCTGACGGACCTGACCCGCGATCCGGACCGGACGCCGAACACGATCGATGTGCTCGCGCCCGACGCGCAGACCTCGGCAGGGCTGGCGAAGCGCCTCTCGGCGCTGCCCGAGGTGAAGCAGGTGATCTCGGTCGACAGCTTCGTGCCGGAGGACCAGCCCGCCAAGCTCGCCCTGATCCAGGACGCGTCAGTGCTGCTCGACCTGACGCTCAACCCGTTTGACATCGCGCCGCCACCCGATGACGCGGCGCTGGTCACCTCGTTGCGGCAGGTGGCGGGGCGGCTGAAGACGGTCGGCGGGGCAGGGCAGGGCGCGGTGGATGCGCGGCGTCTCGCCACGGCGTTCGAGCGGCTGGCCTCGGCGACACCGGCGAAGCGCGCCGAGGTGAACGCGATGCTGTCCCGGCCGCTGACGGTCATGCTCGACCAGGTCCGCGCCGCGCTGCAGGCCGAGCCGGTCACGCGCGAGAGCCTGCCGGCTGACATGGTTCGCGACTGGATCGCCCCCGATGGCCGCGCGAGGCTTCAGGTCTTTCCCAGGGGCGACGGCAACGACAATCAGGTGATCAAACGCTTCCGCGCCGCGGTGGCGACGGTGACGCCGGCGCTCTCCGGCCTGCCGGTCGCGACTCAGGCGGCGGCGTTCACCGTGGCCGGGGCCTTCGTTCAGGCCGGGGTGATCGCCTTCGTGCTGGTCAGCCTGTTGCTGCTGGCGGTGCTGCGCAACCTGCGCGAGGTGATGTTCACCCTGGCGCCGGTGATCCTGTCGATCTTCCTGACGCTCGCCACCTGCGTGCTGATCGGCCAGCCGATCAACTTCGCCAATATCATCGCCTTCCCGCTGCTGTTCGGGGTCGGCGTCGCCTTCCACATCTATTTCGTGATGGCGTGGCGGAACGGCGCGACCGGGCTGCTCCAGTCGAGCCTTGCCCGCGCCGTGCTGTTCAGCGCGCTTGCCACGGGAACGGCGTTCGGCAGCCTGTGGTTGTCGCACCATCCGGGTACGGCGAGCATGGGCAAGATCCTGATGATCTCGCTCATCTGGACCTTGATCTGCGCGCTGGTGTTCGAGCCGGCCCTGCTCGGGCCGCCGGCCGGGAAGGACAAGAACGAGCCAGTCCTGGCTTAGAGTAGCTTGCATTAAATCAGAGCCACCACCACCCGTTCGTCCTGAGTAGCCATCGAGTAGCCGCGCAGCGGCGTATCGAGAGGGCGTATCGAAGGACAGGTTCCGCGCGACAACCTGTCCTTCGATACGGGCTCTCGATACGCCTTCGGCTACTCGATCCCTACTCAGGACGAACGGATCAGATTTAACGCTCGCCGCTCTAGGGTTTTGCGGGGTCCGAGAGCGGGTCGCTGAGGGGATCGGCCTTGTCCTTTGCCGGCTCGCTTGCCGGTGCCGATGGCGTGCCGGCCGGATCGCTCAACGGATCGTCGAGCGGGCTGGGCGTGCCTGTCGCCGGATCGCTCAGCGAATCGTCGAGCGGGCTGGCGCCTGTCGCGGCGCGGCCATGCAGTTCCTGGATCTCGGCCGCGCGATTCTGCAGATAGACCGACCGCAGCGTGGCATAGGGGTCGACCGCGCCGTCGAGCAGCGCCTTCATGTCGCCATCCGATTCGGCGCGCTGGTCGAGCGCGCCGAGCACGCCCCGGGGCAGCTGAAATTGCCAGCGATCGAATGGATTGCCGACCGCGACCGGCAGCACGAAGCCATCGCCCTGGGCGCCGATCAGGTCGCGCAGCGTGGTCGGGCCGACGAACGGGAGGAAGAGATAAGGGCCCGGCCCGACCCCGTAATAGGCCAGCGTGTTGCCGAAGCCATTGCTGCGATGGGGCAGGTTCACGCCGGGTGTCCTGGCGACGTCGACCAGGCCACCGATGCCGATGGTCGAGTTGGCGGCGAAGCGCACCAGCGTCCTGAGCGCGCGGCCCGGCTTGAGCTGGAGCAGGTCGTTCAGGAAGACGATCGGCTCGCCGAGGTTGCTCAGGACGTTGCGGATGCCCGATCGCACCGGCTTGGGCACGACATGCTTATAGGCCATCGCGGCCGGCCGGACGAACCTCCGGTCAGTGCTCTGGAAGGCCGAGAACATGCGCCGGTTGAAATTCTCCAGCGGGTCGCCGGGCGTACGCTCGATGCTGCCGGCCGGCATTGCCTCGATCGCGGCTGGCGCCGTGGCGGGATCGACCAGCGGGTCGAGCGGAACGGCCTCGGCGGCCTGCGCCGGGGGAGGAGTCTCGGTCCGGGGTTCGGCGACGGCCGATGGCGCAACCTGCACGATCGGCGCGGGCACTGCCCTGGCGGGCTTTTCCGGCGTCGCACTCAGCAGCGCGACCGCCGGCAGGACGAGACCGAAGCTCAATTCCCGCCCTTGGCAGCCAGTTCGTCGAGATGGCGGATCAGCGCCTTTGCCCCGCCCGTCGCCAGCACCCGGGAGAAATCGGAGCGGCGCGTAGCAAGCTGGCTGATCGAATTGCGGTAATAGACGTCGATGATCTTCCAGCCGCCGCCGCTCGCGCGCAAACGATAGGCGATCGGGATCGCCGCCTCGCCCGCCTGCACCAGGCTGGTCTTGACCAGCTTGTCGGTCCCGCGAGTCTCGACATTGGCGTCGACCGTGAATTTCTGGCCGGAGAAGGAATCGAAATTGGTGGCATACTGGCCGATCACCATCCGCCGGAAAGCGGCGACCAGCGCGGTCTGGTCCGCCGGCGCGATCCCGTTCCAGCCGGCGCCGACCGTCAACCGGGCCATCAGCGGCACGTCATAGACGCGGTCGACGACCGGGCCGATCGCGGTTGCGCGGCCGCGCACGCCCATCGCCTTGCCGCCCTTCATGATCGAGACCAGCCCGTCGCACAGCGCCTGAACGGGCGCGCGGGCGGGGTCATTGGCCTGGGCCAGGGCGGCCGGGGCTGGCGCGACCAGCGCCGCGATGATCAGGGAGGGGATCAGGGAGGGGATCAGGGTTCGCATGTTCATTCCGTTCCGTTCTGCCCCGCGGCGGATGTATCGGTGCCGCGCCGCAAAATCCACCCTCTGCCGCATCGTCCCACCGAAACGGCCGCGTTCCTGACATGCGTGCCGCTTTTACACCTTTTTTCTCGGCTACGGCGTCGCTATCTTCCTACCGCAACGGCGAAGGATATCGCCGAACCGGGGGCTGGTGTGAAACTAGTACGGGGCTGGGCACGGGTTTGATGACCGTTGAAAAAGTTGCTCCATTGCGGGTGATCCTCGCGAAGCCGAGGGGTTTCTGCGCTGGAGTGGTACGAGCGATCGACATCGTCGAACGCGCGCTCGATCTCCATGGCGCGCCGGTCTATGTCCGGCACGAGATCGTCCATAATCGCCATGTCGTGAACAAGCTGCGCAGCAAAGGCGCGATTTTCGTCGAGGAACTGGCGGAGATTCCCGCCGGCGCGCCGACGATCTTCAGCGCACACGGCGTCGCCCGCTCGGTGCAGGACGAAGCGAAGCTGCGCGAACTGCCCGTGCTCGACGCGACCTGCCCGCTCGTCACCAAGGTCCATGTGCAGGGCCGGCGCTACGCCAGGGCCGGGCGCACGCTCGTGTTGATCGGCCATGCCGGCCATGCCGAGGTCGAGGGGACGATGGGGCAGGTCGATGCGCCGATTCACCTCGTCTCGACCGAGGCGGAGGTCGCGGCGCTGCCGCTCGCGCTCGATACGCCGATCGCCTATGTCACCCAGACCACGCTCAGCGTCGACGACACTCGCAGCGTGATCGCCGCGCTCAACGAGCGTTTCGCCGATGTGCAGGGCCCGGACGTGTCGGACATCTGCTACGCCACGCAGAACCGCCAGACCGCCGTGCGCGATCTCGCGCGGGTCAGCGAATTGCTGATCGTGGTCGGGGCCGAGAACAGCTCCAATTCCAACCGGCTGCGCGAGATCGGGGTCGAGATGGGCGTGCCGAGCTATCTCGTCGCCGATGGCGACGGGGTCGATCCGGCATGGCTGATCGGGGTGGATGCGGTCGGCATCACCGCCGGCGCGTCGGCGCCGGACGAGCTTGTCGACGACGTCATCGCCGCCCTGGCCCGGCTGCGCCCGATCGAGGTCTCGCAGCTTGACGGCGTCGAGGAAAATATCGAGTTCAGCCTCCCGCCCGAACTGAGAAACGTAATGCCGCGCGCTGCAGCGGCCGAATAGGACGATCCCATGAGCCTCCCGCTTCCCGCGCTCGCGCGCATCGGCGCCTACACCGTCAGGCAGCACATCAAGGGCGGCCGTTATCCGCTGGTGCTGATGCTGGAGCCGCTGCTGCGCTGCAATCTCGCCTGCCCCGGCTGCGGCAAGATCGACTATCCCGATGCGATCCTCAACCAGCGGCTGAGTTTCGACCAGTGCATGGAGGCGATCGACGAATGCGGCGCGCCGGCCGTGTCGATCGCGGGCGGCGAGCCGCTGCTCCACCGCGACATGCCGAAGATCGTGCAGGGCTATATCGCGAAGAAGAAGTTCGTGATCCTGTGCACCAACGCGCTGCTGCTGAAGAAGAAGATCGACGATTATGCGCCGTCGCCCTTCTTCACCTGGTCGATCCATCTCGATGGCGACAAGGGCATGCACGATCACGCGGTCGACCAGGACGGCACCTATGAGGTCGCGATCGAGGCGATCGAACTGGCCAAGGCCAAGGGCTTCCGCGTCCAGGTCAACTGCACGGTGTTCGACGGCGCGTCATCCGAGCGGCTGGCGGGCTTCTTCGACGAGATGGAGAAGCGCGGCGTCGAGATCACCATCTCGCCCGGCTATGCCTATGAACGCGCGGCCGACCAGGAGCATTTCTTCAACCGCACCCGCACCAAGCAGTTCTTCCGCGACGTGTTCGCGAAGGGCGATGGCGGCAGGAAATGGACCTTCACCAATTCGCCTTTGTTCCTCGACTTCCTCGCCGGCAACCAGAGCTATGAATGCACGCCCTGGTCGATGCCGCTGCGCACCGTCTTCGGCTGGCAGAAGCCCTGCTATCTCGTCGGCGAAGGCTATGTGCAGAGCTTCAAGGAGCTGATGGAAGGCACCGAGTGGGACGATTACGGCGTCGGCAAATACGAGAAATGCGCCGACTGCATGGTCCATTGCGGGTTCGAGGGCACCGCCGCGACCGATTCGATCCGCCACCCGCTCAAGATGTTCATGATCGGCCGCAACGGCGTGCGCACGACCGGGCCGATGGCGCCGGACATCGACATCAGCAACCAGCGCCCGGCGCAGGACGTGCACTCATCGCATGTCGAGCGCGAGCTGGAGATCATCCGCAAGGCCAATCCCAAGGCGGCCAAGCACGTCGCGAACGCGGCGTAAGGCGGCAAAGGCGCGCCCGGCATCGCTGCCGGTGCGGATGAGAGCGGGCAGCTGACGAGGGTTCCGGGCGAGCGAGGCCAGGACCGCGCCGAGCGCCATGCTGCCGTCCGGGCGCATGCCGACCAGCGCGGCCGGTGGAAGTGTGTGGTCAGCGGTGTCGGAGATCGCCCTGATGGCCGCGAAGGGCAGGCCGTGGCGTTCCGCCACGCGGGCGGCGATGTGGGATTCCATGTCGACGGCGAGTGCACCGGTTGCTTCGTAAAGCGCCTGCTTCTCGGCCACGCTCGCAACGATCGTATCGCTGCCGATGATCCGACCCACCTGAGCATCGGTCAGGTGTTGCCGCAGTGCTTCAACAAGATCGCTTCCCCGGCCGTCGCCGGGGAAGTATTCAGCTATAACCAGATCGCCTGCCTTCAGGATCGGATTCAGCGCTCCAGCCAGACCACAGGACAGGATCGCCTGCGCCCCCGACGCAGCCGCCTCCAACTCCCGCTCCAGCCGAGCCGCATTGCCGCCCCCGGCCACCACAACTACCCTCGGCCCACGCAGAATCGCGGCCTCTTTCCGCAAGCCGGTCGCGACCAGGATCGTCACATGCCGTACGCGACCTGGCGCGTGTTGGAGCGCTTCAGGTTGCGATAGCGCGCCATCGCCCAGAGCGGGAAATATTTCGGATAGCCATGATAGCGCAGATAGAAGACCCGCGGGAAACCGCCCCCGGTGTACATCTCCTGCCCCCAGAGCCCGTCGGCTTCCTGGTTCGCCGCGAGCCACTCGACGCCGCGCGCGACCACCGGTGAATCTACTCCACCCGCCGCCATCAGCCCCAGCAAGGCCCAGGCCGTCTGCGATGCCGTCGAGGGCGCCGGCCTATGGCCGGTATAATCGAGCGCATAGCTCTCGCAGTCCTCGCCCCAACCGCCGTCCGCATTCTGGATCCGGGTGAGCCAGTCGACCGCCTTCGCCACGATGGGCTCCTCCGGTGCTAAGCCGGCGGCGTTGAGCGCGCACAGCACCGACCAGGTGCCGTAGATGTAATTGACGCCCCAGCGGCCGAACCAGCTCCCATCGGGCATCTGCTCCTTCGTCAGGAAATCCAGCGCCGCGCGCATCCGATCGCTGTCACGCGACTCCCCCAGTTGCGCGAGCATCGACACGCAGCGCGCGCTCACGTCCGAGGTCGGCGGATCGAGCAGCGCGCCGTGATCGGCAAAGGGCAGGTTGTTGAGGTAGTGATAGCTGTTGTCGGCATCGAACGCGCCCCAGCCGCCGTCGCGGCTTTGCAGCCCGACGGTCCACTCCACGCCGCGATCGATCGCCTCTTTGTCGTCCCGCGCCCTGGCGCGGTCCATCGCCATCACCACCACGGCGGTGTCGTCGAGATCGGGATAATGCGCGTTGTTATACTGGAAGGCCCAGCCGCCCGGACGAACGTCGGGCTTTTCCCCGGCCCAGTCGCCTTTCACGTCAAGCACCTGGAGCGGCTTCAGCCAGTCGAGCCCGCGCCCGGCGCGCGCCTCGGCGTCCTCGCCGCCCGCTTCCAGCATTGCGTGCGCCGCCAGCGCGGTATCCCAAACCGGCGAGACGCAGGGCTGGCAATAAGCCTCGTCCTCGCGGATCACGAGCAGCTTCTCGATCGATTGCCGCGCGATCGCCCGGGCCGGGTGATCCTCGGCATAGCCCAGGCAGTCGAACATCATCACGCTGTTCGCCATCGCCGGATAGATCGCGCCGAGCCCGTCCTCGCCGTTCAGCCGCTCGATCACGAAATCGACACAGGCCTTGATCGCGCGGGCGCGCAGCTTTTTCGGCCACAATCCGTTGCCGGCCTTCAGCACCCGGTCGAGCGCGTTGAAGCCGTGCGTCCACAGCCATTTGGGGTCGGCCGCCTTGGTGCCCGGCCGGACATCCTTACCGGTGTACAGCTCGTCGACCTTAACCCCGAGCGCGTTGCGCGCCACCGGCTGGAGCGCGCCAAGCACCAGCAACGGCACCACCACGGTGCGCGCCCAATAGGACATCTTCGACAGATGGATCGGGAACCAGCGCGGCAGCAGGATCAGCTCCGGCGGCATGGTCGGCACGGTCGACCAGGGCCCGGCGGCGAACAAGGCGAGCTGGATGCGGGTGAAGACATTGACCGCCGCCGCGCCGCCCACCGCGAGGATCGCGGCGCGGGCGTTGGCCATATGCGGCGCATCGACCGGGTCGCCGATCATCTTCAGGGCGTAATAAGCCTTTACCGAGGCGCTGACATCGAACGCGCCGCCGTGGAACAGTCCCCAGCCATGATGCCCGGCCGACTGAATGCGGCGTAGATAGGTCGCGATCTTCGCTTCAAGCACGGCATCGACCGGCTCGCCGAGATAATGGCGCAGCAGGACATATTCGGCCGGGATCGTCGCATCGGCTTCCAGCTCGAACACCCAATGGCCGTCGTCGCGCTGCAGCCCGGCCATTGCGGCGGTTGCGCGGTCGACTGCCGCCTCGACAGTGGCGAGGGACATGGCGTCACGCGGTATTTCGGAAAAGCTCTGATGCATCGTTACGGTTCAGGCTCCTGAGAAATAAACATAGATCCCTTCCCGCTTCCCCGGCGAAGGCCGGGGTCCAGGTGGGGGGCGACGGTGACGAAGCGCAGCGCCTTTTTTCTACGGCCTTCCCACCTGGGCCCCGGCCTTCGCCGGGGAAGCAGGAAAGGGGAAACCATTAGCGTCCCAATGTCCGTCGCGCCACGGTTTCTCCCGAGCGCAACGCGCCCTCGATCGTGGCGGGGAGGCCGGTATCGGTCCAGTCGCCGGCCAGGAACAGGTTGCGCCAGCGCGTCGTGGCGGGCGGGCGCTTGGCATTCTGCTCGGGCGTCGCGGCGAAGGTCGCACGCTTTTCCTTGACGATCTGCCAGGCCGGCATCGGCGCATCCAGGCCGAGTGCGGCGCAGATATCGGCCCAGAAGGTCCGTGCGAGCACTTCGCGGTCCCTGTCGACCAGCCGGTCGGCGGCGCTGACCGTGACAGACAGGCGATCGGGAAAGGCGAACAGCCATTCCGCCGTCCCGCCGAACAGCCCCAGCATCGGTGGCGCGCCGGCCGGGGCGGGCAGGGCGAAATGGCCGTTGACGATGGCGCGGAAGTCGTCTGGCGCCTGGAGCCCGGGCACCAGCGAGGTCGCGACCCAGGGCGGCACCGCCAGGATCACCGCTTCGTCCATGCCCACGGGCTCGATCCCGGCGCCCCAGTCGAGGCCCGTGACGCGATCGCCCTCGACCGCAATCGCACGCAGCCGACGCCCGAGCACCACCGCGCTTCCCCGATTGGCGAGCCAGGCCAGTGCAGGATCGATAAAGGCCGCGCCGAGGCTGGGTTCAGCCACACGGGGACGCATCGCGCGGCCGCCCTTGGCGATCGTCTCGCGCAGGACATTGGCGGCGAGCAGGGCCGAGGATTCGCCGGGCGCCGTGTTGAGCGCCGCGAGCAGCACCGGCTCCAGCAGATGCGACCAGGCGGGGCCGCTCGTGGCGATGCGCTGGTCGATCCGACCCTCGCGGTTCGACAGCAGCTTGGCGAAGGGCAGATAATCGCCGATCCGGCTGCCCGGCACGCGCCGGGCCGGCGCGGCGATCCACCAGGGGAGCGCGCCGTCATTGATCCGCACCGTCCAGCGTTTTTCGCTGGTCAGGTCGTGGAACGTGAAATCGGCATGGTCCGGCCCGCCCAGCGGCGTGGTCGCGCCCACCGCCGATCGGAATCGCGCGACGGCGGGATTGCCCGACAGGACGAGGTGATTGCCATTGTCGATCGTCAGGCCAAGCTGCGGATCATGATAGGACCGGCAGCGCCCGCCCGCCTGCGCCGAGGAATCAGCGATCGACACGGCAACACCCGCGTTGCGTAACGCCACGGCGGCGGAAAGCCCCGCGAGCCCGGCTCCGGCAATCGTCGCCCGGGTGAAGCTCAACGCGTCAGCCACAGCCACGCCACGGTCCAGAGCAGCCCGAGCTTGGACACCTTCACCCGCTGGCGCGGTGGCTTCCAGCCGACCGCCTCGGTCCGCCGCAGCACCTTGGCATAGGCCGCCTCCATCAGGCGCGGCGCGATCAGGTGGCCGCGCGGGCGCGCCACGAGTACTGCGTGTGCCTGTCGGTAATGCTCGTGCGCCGTCGCCGCGAGGGCCCGGCAGGCGGCATCGATCCGGGGATCGGCCACGACCTCCAGCGGCGTGGTGAAGGGAATGCCGGCGGCGGTGATCGCCTCGGCGGGCAGATAGACCCGCCCGATTTCCGCATCCTCGTCCACATCGCGCAGGATGTTGGTAAGCTGCAGGGCGCGGCCGAGATGATAGGCCAACGCGATCCCCGGCGCCTCGTCCATGCCGAAGATGCGCACGGAGAGCCGCCCGACCGCCGAGGCGACGCGGTCGCAATAGAGATCGAGCTCGGCCATGGGTGGCCAGCGAATGTCGCGGTCGACATCCATCGCCATGCCGTCGATCACTGCCTCGAAATCCGCGCGGTCGAGGCCGAAGCGTGTCACCGCCTCGGCGACCAGAACCGCCTGACCGGGCGGGCCACCCGCGTAAAGCGCGTCGAGATCGGCGCGCCACGCGTCGAGGGCCTGCATCCTGCCCTCGCGATTGCCCTGCTGATCGTCGGCGATATCGTCGACCAGCCGGCAAAAGCCGTAGATCGCGTACATCGCCTCGCGCTCGGCCTTGGGCAGCACACGCATGCCGGCATAGAAGGAACTGCCCGAAACCTGCTGTTGCAGGGCGGCGGGGGTGGCGTCCGGGTTCATGCGGCGCGCCGGAACAGGCTGCCGACCGCGGCGCCCGCGGCGAGGAAGCCGGCTTCCCACGACTTGTGATGGACGCGCTCGCTGAGCGGGTCGCGCGTTTCGAGGCGCCCGCACAGGCTGATCGCGAGGCGCTGGATGATCGCGACTTCGGCCGCAAGGCGGCGGTCGGAGATCATCGCCGAGAAGCCGGCGGAGGTGTCGAGCAGCATCCGGGTCTTGCCCACCAGCGAGACGATCGCGGCGCGCAGGCCGGGCGTGGCGCGATCGGCGGCGAGATCCTCGATCCGCGCGCCCGTTTCGGCAAAGGTCTCAGCGGGGATATAGACGCGGTCGAGCGTGCGGTAATCCTTCGCGCAATCTTGGAGATGGTTGATCACCTGCAGTGCGGCGCAGAGCGCGTCGGAGGCGGGCCAGGTCGCGCGATCCTCGCCATGTACGTCGAGCACATAGCGCCCGACCGGCATCGCCGAGAGCCGGCAATAGCCGATCAGCCCGTCCCAGTCAGCGTAGCGCGTGACGGTGACATCGCGCTCGAACGCATCGAGCAGGTCATGCGCATGGACGGGGTCGAGCCGGTGATCGGCCATGACCGTGCGCAGGGCGATCGCCTCGGCAGCACCCTCCGCCTTGCCGTCGAGCCCGGCGCGCATCCGCCCGAGCTGGGCGAGCTTTTCCGTCGCGGGCAGGGTTTCGTGATCGGAGATGTCGTCCGCCACGCGGGCGAACCGGTAGAACGCCATCACCGGCGCACGATGCTCGGGCTTGAGCAGGACCGAGGCGACGGGGAAATTCTCGTCGCGATGTCCCTTGCCCGAGGCGAGATCGGCCGCTTCCATCAGCGCGTCCCCGTCGCCTGAGCGCGGCCTTTCCACATTCCACCACGTCCCCGCATATGCTGCCATGCCGATAGCAAGGTGCAGCCGGCGTAGAAAGCGGCGATCAACGGCAGGGCCACGCCCCAGAGCGGGGAACGGCGATAGAAACGCAGCATCGGCTGGAAGGAGATCGCCATCAGCGCCCAGGCGCTCGCGCCCGCGATCTGGGCCCAGCCGGTACCGGCCAATGCGAGGAGCGGCGGCGCGCCATAGACCAGGGCAAGGCCCATCAGCGTGCCGACCAGCAGCAGCGGCGAATAGCCGAGCTGCGCATAAGCCGAACGGGAGATCATCGCGGCGATCACCCCCATATCGTCATAGGCGCGGATGCTGCGCGAGCGATGCGTAAGGCCAAGCCAGATCGGCCCCTGTTTCTTGAGCAGCGCGCCGAGCGTGCAATCGTCGATCAGCGCGGTGCGGATCGCGGCGATGCCGCCGGCCGCCGCCAGCGCATCGCGGCGCACCAGCATGCACCCGCCCGCCGCCGCGCCGGGCCCGTTCGGGCGATTCACCCGGCCGAACGGATAGAGCATCTGGAAAAAGAAGACGAAGGCGGGGATCAGCGCGCGCTCGGCCAGGCTGGTACAGCGCAGTTCGGCCATCAGCGAGACCAGCGTCAGCCCGCCGTCCTCACCGCGCGCGACCAGTGTGCGGAGCGTGTCGGGTTCGTGCGCGATATCGGCGTCAGTCAGCCAGAGATAGCGCGGCGCGGAGCCGGCATGCTCGACGCCTTGCGCGACCGCCCAGAGCTTGCCCGTCCAGCCCGAAGCGAGCGGCTGGCCGGTCAGCACCTCCAGCGAGTGCCGCCCTTGCGCCGCACGGGCGATGTCGGCGGTGCCGTCGCTACTCGAATCGTCGACCAGGATGATGCGGAAGCGCCCGGGATAGTCCTGCGCGCGCAGGCTGCCGATCGCACGGCCGATCACCTCGGCCTCGTCACGCGCCGGGACGATCGCGACCACCTCGGGCCAGTCGGCCGGGTCGGCCGGCACGCGGTTGGTGTCGCGCTCGCGGGCAAGCCAGAAGCCGCCATGCGCGAAGACCAGGCCGATCCAGATGACGAGGGTCAGGCCGCCGATGACGAGGGCGATCACCGGATCATCCCCGCGTCCCTGAACCACGCGATCGCATCGGTCACTGCCTCTCCCCAGGGCCGGGCGCGATAGCCGAGTTCAGCCTCCGCCCTGGCCGAGGTGAAGAACATATGGTGCTTCGCCATCTTCAACCCGTCGACCGTCAGGAACGGGTCCTTGCCGGTGATCCGCGCCAGCGCCTCATTGGCATAGGCCAGTGGGAAGAGCGGCGCGCGGGGCAGGCTGATCGTGGGCGGCCGGCGCTTCATGATCGCGGCGATGGCGGCGAGCATGTCGGCAAGCTGCACGTCCTGCCCACCAAGGATATAGCGCTCGCCGACCCGGCCCTTCTCCATCGCCAGCAGATGGCCGGCGGCGACATCGTCGACATGGACGAGGTTGAGCCCGCTATCGAGATAGGCGGGCATCTTGCCGTTCGCTGCCTCGACGATGATCCGCCCGGTCGGGGTCGGTCGTACGTCGCGCGGGCCGATCGGCGTGGAGGGGTTGACGATCACTACGGGCAGGCCGCGCTCCGCGACCATCTGCTCGACCAGCCGCTCGGCGACGACCTTGCTGCGCTTATAGGCGCCGACGGCCTGTTCGGGCGTGGCGGCGCGGCTCTCGTCGGCCGGGCCTGCGGGATCGGGCTTCAGCGTGGCGACGCTGCTCGTATAGACCAGCCGCTCGACGCCCGCGGACAGCGCCGCCTCCATCACCGCGCGCGTGCTGGCCAGGTTGTTGCGCACGATCTCCTCCGGATCGGGCGCCCAGATCCGGTAATCGGCCGCGACATGGAACAGGTGGCGCACGCCGCGCATCGCGTCGGCCATCGCGGCAGGGTCGCGGGCATCGCCTTCGACGAGCGTTCCGGGAAAGTCGACAAGATTGGCGCGGGGACTGGTGGCACGTACGAGTCCGCGCACCTGCCGCCCCTGCGCGGCGAGCGCCCGCGCCACCGCCGATCCGACAAAACCCGACACGCCGGTGACCAGCACCGCATCCGAACCCTGGCTCACCCCGCCTCCGCGCGTTTCGATCGCGCTCTACACAGGATGCGCGAGCGGCGATAGGGAGGTGGGATGGTGGATGTGAGAAGGCGGTTACACTTTAATCTCCCTCTCCCCTTGTGGGAGAGGGAAGGGGCCCATCGCTCTTGCGATGGGAAGGGTGAGGGGGACACGCGTAGTTGCGGTTTCGAACCTCACTCCCCCTCATCCGGCGCTTCGCGCCACCAGTTTTGGTCGTCCGGCGGGCCGAAATGCCCCCCGGGCATTTCTAAACCATGCTGGGGGCATGGTTTACCCGTCGGTCGCCCAAAACTCCCACAGGGGGAGAAGGGTTTTAGGCTTTCGCCTGGATGCTAGCTCTCGCCATCATCGGGTGGGTGTTGCTGGCGCTTGGGGCGATCGGCACCTTGTACATGATCGCAGGCACGATCGTGTTCCGACGCTTCATGGCGTCGCAAGCAACACCGCCGCTTCGCACCGACGCCGTAACCCTGCTCAAACCACTCCACGGCGCCGAACCCCGCCTCCTCGAAAACCTGGCAAGCTTCCTCACCCAGGATCATGCCGGCCCGATCCAGCTTCTCTGCGGCGTCCAGCGCGCCGACGATCCGGCCATCGCCGTGATCGAGGCCCTGCGCGCCCGCTACCCGCATATCGCCATCGACCTCGTAATCGATCCCGCGAGCCACGGCGCCAATCGCAAGGTCTCGAACCTCATCAACATGATGACGAAGGCCCGACACCCGATCCTCGTGCTGAGCGACAGCGACATGGTCGCGGCGCCCGATTATCTCGCGCGCGTCCTGGCCGCGCTCGACGCGCCCGATGTCGGCGCCATGACCAGCCTTTATCATGGGCGGGGCGATGCCGGCTTCTGGTCGCGGCTCGGCGCGGCGGGGCTCAGCTATCAGTTCCTGCCGGGCGCCGTGTTCGGCGTCGCGCTCGGTCTCGCGCGGCCGTGCATGGGGTCGACCATCGCGATCCGGCGCGACACGCTCGACCGGATCGGCGGGTTCGAACGCTTCGCCGACGTGCTGGCCGATGATTATGCGATCGGCGAAGCGGTCCATGCGCTCGGACAAAAGGTGGCGGTGCCGCCGATGCTGGTCACCCACGCCTCGGCCGAGCGTGGCTTCGCCGAGCTGTGGCGGCACGAGCTGCGCTGGGGCGCGACCGTGCGGGGTGTCGTGCCGGGCGCCTATATCGGCTCGGTGATCGGCATGCCGTTTCCGCTCGCCCTGGTCGGCGCGGCGCTCGTGCCGGCACATATCGCCGGTCTGGCGATCGCCCTCGCAGCGCTCGTCGTTCGCGCCATCGTCGTGCTGTCAGTCGACCGCCGGACCGGTGCACGCGCCGCACCTTTATGGCTTCTGCCGCTACGCGATTGCCTCACCTTCGCGATATTCGTCGCAAGCTTCTTCGCCGCATCGGTTGATTGGCGCGGACAACGGCTTAGAATGGAGAATGACGGCCGCGTTTCGGCTGATCCGGAGATTCCCGCATGATGCGTACGCTGTTCCTTCAGGCTCCCTCGTTCGACGGTTACGACGGGGGCGCCGGCGCGCGCTATCAGATGAAGCGCGAGGTGAAGTCCTTCTGGTACCCGACCTGGCTGGCCCAGCCGGCGGCGATGGTCGAGGGGTCGAAGCTGATCGACGCGCCGGCGCACGACCAAAGCTGGGACGACATCAAGCATGAGTTCGATGACCGCGACCTCGTCATCCTCCACACCTCGACGCCGAGCTTCGGCCAGGACATCCGCACCGCCGCGCTGATCAAGCAGCATAATCCGAACATCCTGATCGGATTCGTCGGCGCCAAGGTCGCGGTCGAGCCCGACAAGAGCCTTGCCGCGACGCCCCATGTCGATTTCGTCGCGCGCGAGGAATATGATTTCACCATCCTCGAGATCGCCCAGGGCAACCCGCTCGCCACCGTCGACGGCATCACCTGGCGCGCGCCCGACGGCGCGTTCGTGCGCAACAGGGATCGCGCGATCATCGAGGACATGGACGTCCTCCCGATGGTCTCGCCGGTCTACAAGCGCGATCTCAAGATCGAGAAATATTTCGGCGGCTATCTGCTCCACCCCTATGTCAGCTTCTACACCGGACGCGGCTGCAAGAGCCGCTGCACCTTCTGCCTGTGGCCGCAGACGATCAGCGGCCATAATTACCGCTTCCGCTCGGTCCCCAAGGTGATCGAGGAAGTGCAGTACATCCTGGAGAATATCCCCGAGACCAAGGAGATCTTCTTCGACGACGACACGCTGACCGACAATCACGCACGCGTCGAGGAACTGGCGATCGCGCTCGGCAAGCTCGGTTTCGGCAAGAAGGGGTTCCCGGTGTCGTGGAGCTGCAACGCCAAGGCCAACGTGCCGAAAAAGACGCTCGAGATACTCAAGGCCAATGGCCTGCGCCTGCTGCTGGTCGGCTATGAGAGCGGCAACCAGCAGATCCTGCACAATATCAAGAAGGGCCTGCGCGTCGATGTGGCGAAGCAGTTCACCAAGGACTGCCACGAGCTCGGTATCGTCATCCACGGCACCTTCATCCTCGGTCTGCCGGGCGAGACCGAGGAGACGATCGAGGAGACGATCAACTACGCCAAGGAGATCGATCCGCATACCATCCAGGTGTCGCTCGCGGCGCCCTATCCGGGCACCTTCCTGTACAAGCAGGCAACCGAGAATGGCTGGTTCGACAACAGCAACGATCTGCTGACCGACGGCGGCAACCAGATCGCGCAGCTCAGCTATCCGCATTTGCCGGCGAGCGTGATCTTCGACAAGGTCGAGGAATTCTACAAACGCTTCTATTTCCGCCCGTCCAAGATCTGGTCGATCGTGTCGGAAATGCTGCGCGACTGGGACATGATGAAGCGCCGCCTGCGCGAGGGTGTCGAGTTTTTCGACTTCCTGCGGCGGCGTAAAGAGGCGGCGTGAGGCGGACTTGCTCTCAATTGGCGTCATGCTGAACTCGTTTCAGCATCCAACCTGCCACCAGCGAGATGCCCTGTGGGGCACATTGGGTCCTGAAACGAGTTGGAGATTGTACCCCTCCGATATGTTTGCTTCCCCGGCGAAGGCCGGGGTCCAGTTGGGGGAGTCCTGGAATGGTCGCTCCGGCCGTTCCGCTCTGCCTCCCCACTGGACCCCGGCCTCCGCCGGGGAAGAAAAATATACGTCTCGACGGGGTAACTCCCAAACGAGTTCAGGGTGACGCAGCGTAAGGAAGGGAGGCGCACGACAACGAAGCGCCTCATTGTCACCTCCGACGATTTCGGCGCCGCCGTCGCGGTCAACGAAGCCGTCGAACAGGCCCATCGCGGCGGCATCCTGACCGCCGCGAGCCTGATGGTCTCGGGTGACGCCGCCGCTGACGCGGTCGAGCGTGCCAGGGCGATGCCGAAGCTCGGGGTCGGGCTGCATGTCGTGCTGGTGGAGGGGCGACCGACGCTTCCGCCCGAGAAGCTATCCGAACTGGTTGATGAGACCGGGCATTTTCACACCGATATGGTTTGCGCGGGCATTGCGATCTTCGCCAGTCCGACCGCACGGCGCCAGCTGCTCGCCGAGGTGGAGGCGCAGTTCGCTGCCTTCGCCGCGACCGGCCTGCCGCTCGACCATGTCAACGCGCACAAGCATTTCCACCTTCATCCAACGATTGCCTCCGCCATCCTCAAGGTCGGCAGGCGCTACGGCATGAAGGCGGTCCGCGCCCCGATCGAGCCACGCGACATATTGGCCCGGATCGAACCGGGCAGCCGCGGCATCGACGTCGCCCGCCTCTGGGCACTGCTCGTCCGCAAGCGGATGCGCGCGGCGGGCATGGCGGTGCCGGATCAGGTGTTCGGCCTCGCCTGGTCCGGTGCGATGGATGCGGCGCGCGTGCGCGGGCTGATCGCCCATCTCCCCGACGGGCTGACCGAGATCTACACCCACCCCGCCACCGACGATCATTACCCCTCCCACACACCGGGTTACGCCTATCGGGCCGAACTCGCCGCGCTGATCGACCCCCTTGCGCGCGAGGCGATCTCGCGCGACAGGATCGCACTGGGGGGCTTCACCGACTTCGCTTGAGACTTTCGCCATGAACATTGCCAACGGCTTCAGCCACTTCGCCCAGCCCGAGCCGGTTCCCGACGGCCCGATCCGGCTCGGCAGCCGCGAACATCGCGCCCTGTTCTGCCAGACCATGCTCGACACGCACGATCCCTATCGACCTGCGCTGATCGACTGGCCGAAGCTCGAACCCGAGACGCGCGACAAGATCGTCTCGCTGCCGATCTGGGACATCGCCGTCGCGACCGAGGGCCGCGCCGGCATGAACGTGAAGACCTTCGGCGAAGCGATCGGCGATCCGCTCCTGAAAGCCGCGGTCGACATGAACGGCTTCGAGGAGAGCCGCCACAAGATCGTGCTCGCCGACATGGTCCAGGCGTACGGCATCGTCCTGGCGCCTGAGCCTGACTACAAGCGCCCGCGCGATCCCGAATTCGCCTTCATGCGCACCGGCTATTCGGAATGCATCGACAGCTTTTTCGGCTTCGGCTTGTTCAAGCTCGCCAAGGATTCGGGCTTCTTTCCCGAGGAACTGGTCGATACGTTCGAGCCGGTGATGCGCGAGGAAGGGCGGCACATCCTGTTCTTCGTCAACTGGGTCGCCTGGTGGCGGCGCAACATGCCGTGGTGGCGCCGCCCGTTGTTCGAGGCGAAGGTCCTCATCGTCTGGATGTTCCTGATCGGCGAGCGGATCAGCATGGCCAAGGGCATGGGCGACGACAACACCAAGGCGCAGGAGAATAATTTCACGCTCAACGGCTCGAAGGAGCTTGGCGTCGAAGTGACTTTTCCCGAGCTCGCCCGGATTTGCCTTGCCGAGAATGACCGGCGTCTGGCACCCTATGACCCGCGGCTGATCCGGCCGCGTTTCGTGCCGGCGATGATGCGTCTTGCATTGCGGTTCGCGGGTGGGCGCAAGGGAGAGTCCGCCTGAACAATGTCGCTCGCGCGGGCATGCTGCTCGCGACCCTGGCAGGGCTGATCGCCGCGATCTGGGTCTTTGGCTCGATCGGGTTCGGTAGCGTGCTGGCTGCCGCGGGACGGATCGGGGTCGATGGATTCCTGATCTTCTGCGCCTTTTCCATCGCCACCTTCGGTATCCTCGGTGCCGCCTGGCTGGCGGCGGCGCCGGGGGAGTCGCTCGACCGGATCGGCCTGTTCGCCTGGGCGCGCGCGGTGCGGGAGGCGGTGTCGGACCTGCTGCCCTTCTCGCAGATCGGTGGCATCGTCGTCGGCACCAGGACTCTGACGACGGCGGGCATCCCTGCCTCGCGCGTCTATGCGTCCTTCGTGGTCGACATGACGACGGAGATGGGCGCGCAGCTCGTCTTCACCCTGTTCGGCCTGGCGATGATGGTCACCCTGTTCGCGGCGGGCGGCCAGGCGGCGGCGCTCCGCCCGCTCATCCTGGGCGGTACGGGCGTGATGGCCGCGGTGATGGTGATGTTCTTCTTCGCGCAACGCCCCGCGCTCGGCCTGGCGGGGCGGGTCGCCCAGCATTTCCTCCCTGGATCGGTCGTCGCCATGACGGGCATCACTGACCGGTTGCGCGACACCTATGCGCAACCCGGCCGCGTGGCTCTGGCGTTCGCGCTCAACCTTGCCGGCTGGGTCGCCAGCGCAGTCGGCGGCTGGGTGGTGCTGCGCATGATGGGGGCGGACATCTCGATCTGGTCGGCACTGTCGATCGAAAGCCTGATCTTCACGCTCAGGAGCGTGGCCTTCGCCGTCCCGGGCGCGATCGGCGTGCAGGAAGCGGCCTATGCCCTGGCCGCGCCGCTGTTCGGCCTCGCGCCGGAAACGGCGCTGGCCCTGTCGCTCGCCAAGCGCGCGCGCGACCTCGCGATCGGACTGCCGACCCTGATCGTCTGGCAAATCGGCGAGGCGCGGGCCGTGGTGCTGGTATCGCGCAAGGGATAGCGATTCGGGCGTTCCAGACCAACCGCACCGGGACGGGATCTCCGCCGATGCGCAAGAACCAGGGATTTGTGCTGGCGCACCCGACAGGATTCGAACCTGTGRCCTCTGCCTTCGGAGGGCAGCGCTCTATCCAGCTGAGCTACGGGTGCCTGGACGCTGGCGCCTAGCAAAGCGCGGGCGCGCGCGCCAGCCGTTTTGCGCGGGGCGCTATTTCTTGATCAGCTTGACCGGCTGGAACGCGCCCAGGCCACAGGTCGGGCCCCGCATGCCGGATGAGGGGCGGAGGACGGTGATCGTGTCGACCGAGCAGAGTTCGCCGGTATGCGTCTCATAGCCGAAGGTCTCGTCGAAACCGAGGCCAGGGCAGCCATGGGGCAGGGTGTTGCGGTAAACTTGGCCGCCATTCATCTCGAAATCGATCACGGAGTCGCTGCGCACATGAGTCGCGCGGATACGGCTGGTGGTGACGCAATGCTGCGGCTTGCCCGTCGGAGTCGCCTCCGGGACGCGGTCGCGATCCCTGGCCGCACCGGGGGCGGCGAGAGCAACAATGGTCAGGGCGATCAGGATCGTGCGCATCGGATCAGGCCTCCATGGTCGCGGCGCGCTTCGGCGCCGGCGTCTTCGGCTTATAGGCGCACAGATCCGCGACCACACAGCGCCAGCATTCGGGGGTGCGCGCGTTGCACACATAGCGGCCGTGCAGGATCAGCCAGTGATGCGCATGGAGGCGGAAGGGCTGGGGCACGACCTTCTCCAGCTGAAGCTCGACCGCCAGCGGCGTCTTGCCCCGCGCCAGGCCGGTGCGGTTGCCGACGCGGAAGATATGCGTGTCGACCGCGAAGGTCTCCGCGCCGAACGCGGTGTTCATCACCACGTTCGCCGTCTTGCGCCCGACGCCCGGCAGCGTCTCCAGCGCGTCGCGGTCCGCCGGCACCGCGCCGCCATAGTCCGCGATCAGTTTCTCGGAGAGAGCGATGACGTTCTTCGCCTTGGTGTTGAACAGGCCGATCGTCTTGATGTGCTGCTTCAGCGCCTCTTCGCCCAGCGCGACCATCTTTGCCGGCGTGTCGACCTCGGCGAACAGCCGGCGCGTGGCCTTGTTGACGCCGATATCGGTCGCCTGGGCGGACAGCGCGACCGCGACGAGCAGGGTATAGGGATTGGTGTAGTCGAGTTCGGTCTCGGGATGCGGATTGTCCGCCGCCAGCCGCGCGAAGAACTCGACGACATCCGCCTTTTTCAAAGACCCAGCCCCTTCAAAGACCCAGCACCTCGGCCATCTGATAGCGCCCGGCGGGCTGGTCGACGAGCCACAGCGCCGCGGTGATCGCGCCCTTGGCGAAGATCGTGCGGTCCTCGGCGCGGTGGCCGATCTCGACGCGCTCGCCGGTCCCGGCGAAGATCACCTGATGGTCGCCCGCGACCGATCCGCCGCGCACTGAGGCGAAGCCGATCGTTCCTTCCGCGCGCGCGCCGACCAGGCCGGCCCGGTCGGTCACCTTTGCCTCGGCCAGTGTGATGCCGCGCCCCGCCGCCGCCGCCTCGCCGAGCAGCAGGGCCGTGCCGGACGGCGCGTCGACCTTGTGGCGATGATGCGTCTCGACGATCTCGATGTCCCAGTCGGGGCCGAGCCGGGCCGCGGCCTCGCGCACCAGCCGCGCGATCAGCGTGACGCCGAGCGAGACGGTGCCCGTCTGCAGCACCGCGACCCGCTGTGCCGCCTCGTCGATCATCGCGTGATGCGAAGGCTGGAGGCCGGTGGTGCCGACCAGGATCGGCGTGCCCGTCGCGACCGCGGCGGCGAGATTCGCCTCGAGCGCCGAGGGCGCGGAGAAATCGACCAGCACCTCGCACCCTTTGGCGAGCGTCGACGGATCGCCGCCGGCATCGATTCCGCCGGAGATCGTCGCGCCGAGATCGGGCGCGACCCGGGCCAGCGCCTGGCCCATGCGCCCCGCGCTGCCGATGATGCCGATGGTGGTCATGACCCTCTTCCCGCGCCTGATGATTTCCGGCGTCCTTGCCACAGATCGACCGCACTGGGACAGGGTGGCCGGCAAATTTACTCGGCCGCCGCGATCCCCGTCGCGACCAGCTCCCTGCGCGCCGCGTCGAACGCTTTCCGGAAGTGCGGCTCCGCCATCAGCCGCTCCGCGATCAGCAGGCCGAGCATCTGCCCCGCGCTCACATCGCTGCGGAAATGCTGGCCGCAGACGATGCGGCTCTGGCCGTAGCGCGCGGCACGGGCGAGGATCGGTCCGGCCTTTTCGGGCACCAGTCGCGCCAGTGTTTCGCCCATGGAAAAGGCCATGGAGCTGTGTCCGCTCGGATAGCTCGACAGCGGATCGTCGTTGCGCTTGCAGCTCTTCAGCGCCGGATCGACGCTATAAGGCCGCGGCCGTCTGAATTCGTCCTTGCCGCGATCGACCGTCGCCTTCTCGGTCGCACGCACCATGTCGAGCAGGGCGCTGGTCGCGGGCAGCTTCGCCAGGTCGAAGCCGGGGCCGAGCGCCGCGGCGAAGATCGATCCGTTCTTGGTATCGCCGTCGCTACGGGCATCGGCTTCGTCGGCCGGCGACCGCGCCGATTCGATCGCGCGGAGCTCCGCCAGTTCGGCCAGTGCCTGCGGGCTGCCGGCGACGGGCGGCGGCGGCAGCACGCGGACCGGATCGAGATCGCCGAGCAGGGCCGGCGCCTTGTCGGCGGCGGGGGCCGCGGCGGCAAGCGCCGCCACGGCCAGGAGCATCAGCTTCATCAGAAGGTCAGCGTGATGTCGCCGGTATAGGACCGTCCCGTCTGGTAGAAATACTGGTCGAACGGTGCGGTCTTGCCCGTATTGATATTGGTCACCCGCTGCGAATCGAACAGGTTGTTGACCTCGAAGCCGACCCGCACCGGGCCGATATCGTAGCGTGCGGACAGGATCGCGCTGTTATACCCGTTGCTGCGATAGCTGTTGTACACCGGAAGCGCGGTGGCGATGTTGGCGTTGGTCACGGCCGACGGATCGGCGAACCATTGCCGGCCGGTATATTTGTCGATCAGCGAGAAGCGGATCGGCCCGTTCTTGTAGAGAATGCCGGCGGCCGCGGTCCATTCGGGCGCATTGGCGACCTGGAGCTTGGGGCCGCTGGCATTGTCGGTCTTGGCATAGTTGCGCGACCCGTTGGCGAAGACGGCGATGCCGTGCGGCAGGGCATAGGTGACCTGGCCTTCGATGCCCTTGTACTGGACGGCGCCCTGGTTGACCCAGATCACGCCGTCGCTGGCGACCGGCGCGTTGATCGACGCGAACTTGTTGGTGAAGTCGATCTTGTAGACATCGGCATCGATCGAAAGATTGCCGCCGTGATAGACGACGCCGGCCTGATAGTTGGTCGAGCGCTCGGGCTCGACGGTCGAGAGCGCGGGATTGGCGACATAGAGCACGCCCAGCGACGGGGCGAGGAAGCCGCGCGCATATTGGGCATAGACCGCCAGCCGATCGCTGACCGCATAGTTGATCGTGGCGAAGGGCAGGTTGGCGCTATAGGTGTCGCTCAGCTTTTGCGGGATGCGGGTCGTCTGGTTGTACAGCGCATCGATCCGGCGGTTGAAATCGACATGCTTGAAGCCCGGGGTGATCTTCAGCCCTTCGATCGGGCGCAGCTCCAGCTCGACGAATTCCTCGGTGTGGTTGGTGTGGCTGTTCTGGTCGAACTTGATGTTCTGCGGGGTAGTCAGGCCCGAAACCGGATCGATGACCTTCTTCTCGACATAGTTCGGCGCGCCGGTCACCAGGTTGACGTCGCGTTGCTGGCGATAGGTGTTGGACCATTCGATCCACGCGCCCGCGGTGATCGCGCCGAAGCCGAAGTCGATCCGCGTCTTGGCGATGTCGCCGAACATCCGGTACTTGTTGGTCTTGGTATAGCCCGGCACGCCGGGGGCGGTCGTGGCCACGCCATTGACCGGCGTATAGACATTGGCCTTGGCGATGTCCGCGGCGCTTGCGGTCGCGAACAGGGTCACGTCGTTCCCGCTCAGCGTCTCGTTGTCATAGCTGTAGGTATAGGCGCGGTTCTCGAAGATCGAATTGGGCGCGATGGTCGCCTCGAACTTCACCACCTCGAAATCGGTCGTCTTGTGGGTGTGGTTGTAGCCGTAATAGGTCTGCGAATTGGGGTCGTCGTTCAGGCTGAAATTCTTGCCGTATTTCGCGACCTGCGACAACGTCGCGCCGTCCTTGTCGGGCTGGTTGAAGGTATTTTCGTTATAGGTGGCGAGGATCGTCAGCTTCGCGTCGGGGCCGATCGGGATCATCACCTTGCCGAAGACGTTGTTCGACCGGAACGGGCTGAAGGTGCGCGCGCCGTCCGACCCGATATGCTGGCCGCTCAGGACGATCTCGGTGCCGCCGAGCTTGTCGATCGCGCCGCTCTGCGCGACGCCGCGCAGCATCCAGGTGTTGTAGCTGCCAAAGCTGCCCTTGGCCTCGATGCTGGCATCCTCGCGCGTCGCGCGGGAGAACAGGTTGATGTTGCCGCCGAATGTCGCCTGGCCGAGCTGGCTGGCATTGCCGGGGCCGCGATCGACGATCAGCGTCTCGATCGTGTTCGACGGGAAGAAGGTGTTCGAATGGTGCGTCGGATCATTGGTGTCGCCGAACGGCACGCCGTCATAGGTGACGTTATATTCGCCGTCCTGGAAACCGCGGATCTGCGCCTTGGACTCGGACAGGCCCGGGCCGTTGGCATTGCCATAGCCCGAGACGCTGGGGGAGATCAGCGCGATCTGGTTGAAGTCGGAGCTCGCGGGCAGCGAATCCTCGATGAACGAGCGCGAGATCACCGATTGCGGCTGGGTGGTCTGCAGCGAGGCGGTAACCGGCGCGATCTCGTTCGCGCGGGTCGCCGTCACGACAATGTCGGAGCCTTCGGCCAGGTCGGTCTTCGGCTTCTGGTCGGCCGGCGTCTCGTCGGCGGGCGTCGCTGCTGGAGCGGTTTCCGCATGAGCGGCGGTGGAGAGAATCGAAAGCGCAAGCATGCTCACGCCGAGCAGCAGCCGCTGCGGCTTCGTGGAGGTCGACATTGATCTGGTTTTCCCTGACGCCGCCGATCGGCGCGGGGCTGGCCTATGGAGGCAGTGTGACTCTTTTGCTGCGATAACGTTGCGGATCCGTGTCAAATCGCAACATGACAAAGTTTCAATGTTTGTGTCAGGAATCTCGGAATGCGGAACATCATCCGCCCGTCCGGCAGCCGGACGAAAAAAGGGGCCGGCCGATGAACGGCCGGCCCCCGGGGAAGCGCGCCATGCTGCGACGGATCAGAAGCGTCCGCGCAGGCCCAGCATGACCTGGCGGCCCGGGTTGAAATCCGAAAAGGTCGCGTTTTCGAACTGGAAATAGCTGCGCTGACGTTCCTTGAAGATGTTCTGGACGTCGAAGGTCAGCTCCGGCAGCCGCTTGTTGCCGAAGATCTCCCCGAGATCGAGCGAGCTGCCGAAATCCCATTGCTGATATTTGTCGCTGTACAGCGCCGCGGCGGGGATGCCGTTCTGGTTCGTGCCGGAGGAGACGAAGCCGTCGGTGAAGGTGGTCGACAGCCGCGCCGAGATGCCGCCGCGCTCATAATAGGCGGTGATATTATAGGTCGTCGGCGCAATGCCCGTCGCGATCGCCGGCGCCGCGCCCGATCCCTTCTGGTCGATCAGCGTGATATTCGCGCTGAAGCCGAAGCCGTTGAGCCCGAGATAGCGGCCGAGCAGGAAATCGAGCGGCTGCACCCAATTGCCCTCCAGGCCCTTGACCGTCAGCACGCCGCTGGCGTTGACCTGCTGCGTCAGCACCACCGTGGCAGCCCCCGCGCCGCCCCGCGAATTGATCGCGGCTTGCTGGGTCGGCGACAGCGTGTCGAAGGTCACGCCATAAGCGGCCAGCGCGGTAAACGGCACCGTGACGTTGCCGTTGACGGTGAAGCCCGTCACGTCCTTCTGGAAGGCGGCAATGCCGATATAGCCTTCCTGCCCGGTATAATATTCCGCGCCGAAATCGATATTGGTGGAAATGAACGGCTGCAGCGAGGGGTTGCCGACGCTGCCGGTGTCGGCCGACGGGCTGGAGAAGTTGAGGCCGGGCAGCATCGACGATGGGTTGGGCCGGGTCATGGTGCGCGACACCGCCATGCGCAGCACTGCCTTGTCGTCGATATGGAACGCCGTGGTGAAGGACGGCAGCCAGTTCTCGTACTTGGCCTTGGTGTACACGAAGTTCAGGATATTGGGGTAGCAGGATCCGTCGCGCGCATTGCCGGCGCCGGGGCAGGCGGCGGGCAGCGGCCCGGCGCCGTCCGGGTCCTGCGCGTTGCGCGGATCGGAGATGGAGACATAGCCGCCGATCTGCTGGTCGGTCTTCACCCAGCGCAGGCCGGCATTGAAGGTCAGGCGCTCGCCCGCGACCGGCACGTCGCCATTCACTTCGCCATAGAAGCCGAGCGTCTTTTCGCGGACATAGCCGCCGGAGGCGCCGGTGTTCGATCCGGTCGACGGCGGCGACGCATCGTGGAACGCGTCGTAATTGGACGCCTTTTTGAACTTCTCCCAGTCGACCGTGATGAAGCCGAACGAGCCGGGCTGCAGATAGCCCGGCAGCGCGCTGTTCGGGATCAGCGACCCGCCATAGCTGAGCGGGCCGAGCCCGCGCGAGAAGCCGGTGCCGAGCGCGGGATAAGTCGGATATCCTGCCCCCGGTGTCGCCGTGTTGAGACCCTCGCAGGGCGGCTGGGTGTTGGGGCCGGGCACGAACACGCTCGGCCGGTCGCCGCACACCGCGTTCTGGAACGCCTGGGTGTTGTCGGTCGCGCTGATGCTGCGCGAGACATCGTCATAGGCGCTGCCGGCCTTCAGGTTGAGATGCGTGTCGCCCCAGGTCAGGTCGCCGCGCACGCCCTTGGTCTTGGTGGTGCGATATTCGTCCTGGATGTTCACGCGCCCGCCCGGCCAGCCGAACTTGCTCGGATCGTTGAGGTTGATGTTCGACTTGATGTTGGGAATGCCGCCCGCCGTGTTGTCGAATTCGACCGTGACGCCCGAATTGGCGAGCGTGCTGACCAGCACCGTCGGCACCTCGCGGTGGAACTTGCTCCGGGTGTAATTGGCGTTGAGGTTGAATTTCAGCGTGTCGGTCGCTTCCCATTCCACGCCGGGGTTCACGCCCCAATAGCTCGTATCCTCGATGAACGGCCGGTATTCGAGGAAGAATTGCGCGTTGTAATAAGTGCCCTTGGTCACCACGCAGCCGGCCGAACAGTCGCTCCGGTCATAGTGCGTGTTGACCGGGATGACCGCGCCGTTGCGCCCCACCCAGTTCATGTCGATGCGGCGCAGATCGTTGTTCTTCTTGGAATACATGCCGTCGACATAGGCGTGCAGGCTCTCGCCCTTATATTCCAGGCTGCCGATGAAGCTGATCCGGTCCTTGGTGCCGAACTCGGTCACCGGGCGGCCGAGGCGCGGCAGCAGGCCGTTGTCGATCTGCCCGATATTGGCGCCGGGGTTCTGGGCCAGCAGGAAATCCTGGTTGATCACGGTGCCGGCGGCCACGCCGGGGATGCCCGCGTTCGAGGGCACGGAGCCGGGAATGGTGAAGTTGCCGCCGCCGGTGGCGTTGCAGGGCGCGGTGCGGCACTGCGCCGCCGCGATCTGCGCCAGGGTGGGCGTGTTGCCGGCGCCGGCGATGCTCTGCGGCGTGGACAGATTGGGGTTGGTCAGGCCGACCGTCTCGTACCCGTTGACGTTGACCTGGTTGCGCACCCCGGCAAAGCCGACCAGCACGCCGACATCGCCCATCGTCGTGCTGGCGAGCACGGAACCGCGATAGCCCCATTTGCCGCTATTGCTGATATTGGTCGCCTGGCCCGAATAGGTGACGCGGGTGCCTTCGCGATCGAACGGCCGCGCGCTGCGCAGGTTGACGGTGCCGGCGGCACCACCCTCGAGCATGTCGGGCACCGAGCTCTTGTTGACGGTCAGGCTGGTGAACAGCTCGGTCGGGAACACGTCGAGATCGACTTCGCGGTTGGTGCTCTGCGCGCCGTCGCGGCCGGTCGAGGCGACGGCGATCGGCGCGTTGTTGAGCAATACGCGGGTGAAGTTGGTGCCGAGGCCGCGGATCGTGACCTGCAGGCCCTCGCCGGTGATGTCGCGGCTGATCGTCACGCCGGGCACCCGGTTCAGCGATTCGGCGATGTTGGTGTCGGGGAACTTGCCGATATCCTCGGCGAAGATCGCATCCGAAAAGCCGGTTGCGTTCTTCTTTGCCTGAGTCGCGCTCTCCAGGCTGGCGCGATAGCCCTGGACGACGATGTCGGCGCTGGTGTCGTCCTCCTGGCTCACCGTCTGGTCCTGCGCCGCGGGCGGTGACTGCGCCGCCGCTGGTAGCGCGATCATCATCGCCGATAGAGACCCTGCGGCGAGCAGCGTCGTGCGAAGACTATTCTGGCGTTCGTTGGAAATCATCTCACCCCTCCTCGTGCCTCCGCTTCATGTCGGATGGCCGGTCAGCGCCGATGGTAGCGCTATCACGGACTGGTAGTCCGCAGGGCGATTCTTGTCAAGGTAGGACCGGATCGGAACGATATCGCCAAAATGGCTATATCGACCCGGAACGCCGCGATGTCCGCGAGGCGATCACGCCGATCGCAGCGGATCTGGATATTGTTGTGCTTCCCGCCCGAAACAATTGACACTATCAGTGTCAGAAGTCGTCAGCGATATCCGATCCGCCTTTCCCCGGCACCGCCGGCGGAAAGGCGATGGTCGTACGGCATGGTGCCGTCGCGCTGACCCGACGGGAGAGAAAACATGGCCGATGGTTCCACGATTCTGGGTCCCAATCAGCTCGTCACCGGCGTGCGCGGCTGGGCCGGCAGCGAAGTCGTGCTGACCGGGTCGAGCGTGAGCGACGGCGTGACCAGCGCCTTGCTCTATCTCGGCCCGCTCTATCCGACAGACAGCACGGGCATCTGCCTCCTCACCCCCGCGATCCAGGGGCGGGAGGTGACCAGCGCGACCTTCTACGGACCCGACACCTATGTGTTCAATCCGGATCTCGGCAAGGGCCGGGTCCGCGCGGTCGGCAGCTACCAATATGGCGGCGGCAGCGCGCGCAATTGCGGCATGGTCTATCAGGGCACGCCGCAGGGCGATGGCGGCTGGTCGTCGCTCGAGGTGCCGGGCAGCGAGGTCGGCGGACAGACGGTGTGGAACACCATCGCGCACAGCACGATGGGGACTCTGGTGGTCGGCAATTACGACCTGCTCGACGTCCCTCTGTCCGCCAACGCCTTCATCTTCGATATCGCCAGGGGCACGTGGCGGCTGTTCGACTTCCCCGGCTGCACCCTGACCACGGCGTACGGCATCTGGCAGAACGAGATCGGCGGCACGCGCTACACCATCGTCGGCGGCACGCGCGACGGGCGCGGCGTCAACCAGGGCTTCGTCGTCAGCTATGATTCGGTGACGCGCGCGTTCAGCCATTTGAAGCTCTACAGCTATCTCGACCAGCCGCAGCTCGTCACCCATTTCGAAGGGATCGTGGCGACGCCCAAGGGCTTCAACCTTGCGGGCGGCTCGACCGGGTCGCTCGCCCTGTTCGCCTCGATCGAGGTCAATCCCGACGGATCGTTCAGCGAGGCGACCTGGGTGCCCTATGCCTTCCCGGGATCGAGCATCACCACTGGCAACAGCATTTACGACAATGTGCTGATGGGCATTTACGCCGAGTCCGGGGTGTCCGGCGTCCAGAGCTATGTCGTGCCGATCGAGTCATAAGGTCGAAGGCTTCAATCTTAGCTCCATCGCATCGCACGTTGATGAGCCCTGCGCTGGACGCTTTCCCAGATGCAAACGAGATCGCCGCGCTAGTAGAGCGCGTAGATTCCGCTGGCCGACGGCCCGATACCTCTATCGAGCCGCAGCGGCGCACTTGCCTCCAGCTTTTCGACCGTCTGCCCCCGAATCGCACGGTCGAGATTGAACTCGAAGCGATGATCGGAGGGATTCGCGGACACCCCACATCGTGGCGTATCCCAACGCGAGAGTCACGGTTGCGCGGAGCTATTACGGGACACACTATGATGGACCGCCGCCGTGGGCGGCGGCGGTCCAAGGCAGGGTGGGAGTGGGGGCGATGGGCGAGCCGAAGATAGCCAAGCGTGAACTCTACAAAATTTTCCTGGATCGCATGACCGCCGCGATTGCGGCGAACATGCCATTCGAAGCGTCGTGGTATGCTTACGCGATACTCGAAGACCGGCTCGTTTCGATGCTTCGGCAATCGGGGGGCACACTTACCCCGAAGGGAAAACCGATAAGAATGATGGGACCGAAGATCGACGAGCTTCGATCACGAGCGAAGAAGGACGACCTCCTAAAGGCCAACTTTGCGGGCACCGATGGACAGCGGGAGGACTCGGAGCTTTGGAAATGGAAAGACGACCGTGACGCCCTCATGCATGGAATGGCTGCCGGCAATCTTACAATCGACCAAATAGACGCGTTGGTGCTGAAGGTAGCGAGCGAGGGAGCAAAGCTGGCTCGAATGTATGCGGCCGCTGCGGCGCGCCTTAAGAAGCACAGGGGAAAAGCCGTCCCGAAGCCGTGATACGCCACCGCCGCCGAAATAGCAGCCAGCATCAAGCTTGCCGGCGCTATGGCATAACTATTGAGGTGAAGAGCCTGTTCGCCTTGGTCGAAAAGCCGTTTGGCTGAGGATCTGGAAGGGGCGGTCACGGTTTCTCTCGCTGTATCAGCGCTTGCTCGGTCGGCTATCGCGATTCCGATGCAGTCGATATAACGAGGCCATGGAACAGAATGATGTCGAAACCGAGAAGAGAATCAACGCTGAGGCGACTCAGATAATTCGCGACTTGCTCCTGAGTCGAGGGCTCTACGAGAGCGTCGAGATCGAATCTGAGGTGGGAGCGAAAGTTGCCTTATTGCTGCAAAATGATTTGACGACGGGCTTTGATGCGTATTGCACCACCTGCCGCCGCGAGACGATTTTTCGAATTTCACCCAAGACTATAACTGCCGGTGGAACGGGCGGGCGCTATATAAATAACGTTACTGTCCCGAAACTCCGAGCAATACACGCCACCTGCCAACGAAATTGGCAAGTCTATACCTACGTTTTTATTTTTTTGGACAAGACCGTAACGAAGATTGGACAGTCCCCGTCTCTCGCGGACATCGCGTTTGGAGAGCTAAGACTCTTTGACAAATCTCTAGAAGATCAAGATCGTGTCGAGCTTGGAAAAGCTCTCGGGCTATTTGCTCACCGCACTGCGCTTGGAGCGTTCGCATACATGCGGCGTGTTTTCGAACGGATGATAGCAAGAGCGCATGACAGACAGATCGCCGCTGGGGGTCCGATCGCGGGCTTTCCGACCATGCGAATGGATGAGAAGATTGCCGCGCTTAAAAGTGAGCTTCCGGAAAGAGTCGTTCGAAATAGCGCGATATTTTCAGTTCTCAGCCTCGGCCTACACGAACTAACCGAAGAGCAATGCGCGGCCCATTTTCCGGTGATGAAAGCCGTCTTATTTCAGATGCTGGAGCAAGAAGAGCATCGCAGGAAGGCGGCTATAACTGAAGCGCAGACTGACGCAGCGTTAAGTCTAATCCTGTCAAATCCGAAGTGTGACTAGATGATCGCGTCAAATAGCACTACGGTTACTCACCTTACGCCTTATTGCATCTCTGATTTGAATGGAGTAAAGCCCCGAATATCGCCGAGCAGGGATTGAACCTCAGCAAACGACATTGATTTCGTGCTCCATGTCTTTTCGTGAACTATATACTCTTCGTTCTTATTCTTTCCATCGAACGCAGCGTAAAGCTGCTCATTCCCGCTCTCATCGAGATAGGCGACCTTGTGATAGGGGACCTTACCCTCCCCGGTGATGCCGATCCTGACATGTGCGTTGCCGTGCTCCTTCCGGCACGGGGACATAGTGCCGAGCACCGTCGCGACATGGCGCTCAGGCTCAAGCAGGGTATGCCGCACGTCCGCAAGCGTCGCATCGGGTGATATCGGTTCCTTCGTCGCCATTGCGCTCTCCTACTTGTGCTTTTGACGATGATACGAGACGGCGGACGGCGAGATTTCGAACAGCATTGCAATCTCCGCGTTCGTAGAACCGTCGGCAAGCATATCGCTCATGCGCTGGCGACCGGCTTCCGTGAGCTTGCCGTGATTGTCCTTTAAAGAGGGATTTTCGGTGCGCATTTTTTCGAGCGCATCATACAGGCGGTTCCACTTCGTCAACGTGCTCCTGAGATCGTCGCCGATCTCCTCCATTCGCGTGATTATCAGGTTCGGATTCATTGCTCGGCTCTCCTACGATGGGATGAGCGTCTATGAAGGCTGTTGTCGAAATTGTCAACATGATGACGCATTATTGTGGAGCCTCTTGTGCGATCCAGCTGATGCACGAACCGAGTCCAAAAAAGCGCGATTCATCTCTGACACACGACTTCAGAGCCTAGGCGGACGATTCTCACCGCTGCCGATCACCTTGAAATATTGAAGCGCGGCCTCGCCGGAATCCTCGTCCGCGATCTTCTTCGTTGGCCCGCCAATTACTGCTTCTGCTACCTTCTGCGACGCGATGTTCTTCACGCCGATGATTGCCTCAAGGTAAAAATGGACGATGCCGTTTCGGGCCATTCCGGCCGTAAATTCGTCGATCGCGGCTTGGGCGATCGCCTTGCCGAGGCCTCGCTTGCGGAGGTGTTGAGGGACAGCGTAGCCGATCTGATAGACGGGTAGTCCACCCTCATATTCGGCGGGGATGATGATCGCGATTGCGACCACTGAATTGTTCTGCAACCGAGCGTAGGTGATCCGCATCTTGCCGTTTGGCATATCCAGATGGATGAGGATTTCCGGATGAACAGTACCCGGTTGGACCTGCAACATACCGGCCTTTAGCGCAGGCTCGAAGGTCTTGAAGGCGTCCATGGGGTTGACGATCGAAGGCATATTTGGAGCCTCGCACTGTTATGATTCGAGCAGATAGGTAGCGCGTGGGCAAACGCTTTTCCAACATCGTCATCCTGACTGGAGCCGGTATTTCAGCCGAGAGCGGCGTCCCTACATTTCGCTCTAAGTCTGGCATAACCTACTGGGATATATTAGATTCAATGGGCGCTCCGAAAAGCTATCGGGTCGAGGATGTGTGCACGCCCCAGGCGCTCGCGCAGGACCCCGATCTGGTCCACCGTTTCTACGACGCCCGCCGCGCGGCGCTGGCAACGGTCGAGCCCAATGCGGCGCACCGCGCGCTGGCGCGGCTCGATGCCGCATGGCCGGGCGAGCTGCTGATCGTCACGCAGAATGTCGACGATCTGCATGAGCGGGCCGGGGCGACGCGGCTGCTGCACATGCATGGCGAGCTGAACTCGGCGCTCTGCGCTGCCTGTGCGGCACGGACGCCCTGGACCGGCGACATGCCGCCGGGCACGCGCTGCGACACGTGCGGCGCGCCGGTGATGCGGCCCGACATCGTGTTCTTCGGCGAGATGCCGTACGACATGGACCGGATCGAGCGGGCGCTGTCGGATGCCGATCTGTTCGTCTCGATCGGCACCTCGGGCGCGGTCTATCCCGCCGCGGGCTATGTCCAGACCGCGCGCTATCACGGCGCGAAGACGCTGGAGATGAACCTCGAGCCCTCGGCCGGCAGCGGCTATTTCCGCGAGACGCGACTTGGCGCCGCGAGCGAGCTGGTGCCGGCGTGGGTGAAGGAGCTTCTTCATTCCTCCCCAAGCTAGCTTGGGGAGGGGGACCGCCCGCTTCTTCAGCGGGTGGTGGAGGGGTATTGGAGCGAGGCGACGTCTCCGCGCTCAGTGTCGGATCGAATTGGCCCCCCGGAGAATTCTCGAATCTGCGGGGCAGGTTCGCCCTGACACTCCCCTCCACTGCGCAAGCGCGGTCCCCCTTTCCATCTGCGAGGGGGAGGAATGAAGGTCACTCCGCCTGGTCGAAATATGTCGTCGATCGATTCAACCGCGATCCGAATCACTGCACCATGGGGGCTGGCCGGAGAGTGACGAAAATCCGGCGCGCTCTTTCTCATGACGATCGCGGCATCATTGCCTCCTCCGTCCCTGCTACGGCGACCTTGCCCTGTTAACGGCACGGGCCCGCCCTGTTCCGCGAGACGTTCGCCCTGTTATTCAGGAACAGGGCAAACGACCATCAATATTTTGAAATATATGGAAAATATCTCCAACAAAGTTGGAAATAACAGGGCAAGAAAAAATCTTCACGCTGTTCTGCCCTGTTACCGGCCAGGAACAGGGCCAGGTACAGGGAGCGCGGCGCTCGCGCCGTCGGCGGTCCGCGCCAGTCCGTTTTGCGTTTCACCTCCAGGCGAAAGGCCCTAGATTGGCCGCCAAGGGAGTTGGACCATGGGCATATTGGATTTCCTGTCGAAGCAGTTCGTCGATGTGATCGATTGGGTGGACGAGCCCGGTGTGCTCGCCATCCGCTATCCGATGCAGGATCGCGAGATTCAGACCGGCGCGCAGCTCACCGTGCGCGAGGGGCAGAAGGCGTTCTTCTATAATGAAGGCCAGATCGCCGATGTGTTCCTGCCCGGGCTGCACACGCTCGAAACCAGCAACATGCCGCTCCTCACCGCGCTGCGGAACTGGGACAAGGGTTTCGCCTCGCCCTTCAAGTCGGACATCTTCTTCTTCACCTCGCGCGAGCAGGCCGGGCTGAAATGGGGCACCGCGCAGCCGATCACGGTGCGCGACAAGGAATTCGGCCCGCTGCGTATCCGCGCTTTCGGCAGCTATTCCTTTCGGGTCGAGAATGTGCCGGTGTTCGCGGCGAAGCTGCTCGGCACGCTCGAGAAACTGACCGTCGCCGATATCGAGCCGCAGCTTCGCGGTGCGATCACCACGGCGCTCGCCACCGCGCTGGGCGGCGGGGCGATCGCGTTCGTCGACCTCGCGGCTGATCAAAGCGCGATGTCGCAGCGCCTGCTCGCCGCGGTCGAGCCGGCGTTCCAGGCGTGGGGCCTGAAATGCTGCAGCTTCTTCGTCGAGAGCCTGTCGCTGCCCGAGGCAGTGCAGGAGCATCTCGACAAGGCGAGCTCGATGCGCGTGATCGGCGATGTCGATCGGTATGTCCGCTTCCAGACCGCCGAGGCGATCGATACCGCCGCGGCCCAGTCGGGTGGTGTCGCCGGGATCGGCGCGGGTGCCGCGGCCGGCATGGCGATCGGCCAGAGCATGGCGGGCGGTTTCGGCCAGGCCGGCGCGGCGCAGCCGGGCGAGGACCCCTATCAGCAGATCGAGAAGCTCCACCGCCTGATGACCGCCGGCGCGATCACCCAGGCCGAGTTCGACGCGAAAAAGGCGGCACTGCTGGCCAAGATCGGCTGATCCTTCGTGATCGACGCGAATTGCCCCAATTGCGGCGCGGCGGTGCATTTCCGTTCGGCCGATCTGCCGGTGAAGGTCTGCGACTATTGCCGCAGCTCGCTGGTCCGCAAGGGCGACGTCCTGCAGGCAATGGGCAAGATCGCCGAAGTGCCGGAGGATGTCAGCCCGTTGCAGCTCGGCGTGCGCGGCACCGATGGCGGGGTCGGCTTCGAACTGATCGGCCGCGTGCGCTGGCGCTGGACCGATGGCGGCTGGAACGAATGGCTCGCGCTGTTCGATGACGGCTCGACCGCCTGGATCGGCGAGGCGATGGGCCGCTACATGCTGCTCCGCCAGATCGACCATAGCGGTATGCGCACCGGCGCAGTGAGGAGCCTGCGCGACGATCAGGAGATCGAACTCGGCAGCGAGGCGACGATCGACGGAATCGCCTACACCGTCACTGACGTGAAGGAAGCGAGCTGCGCCGGTGGCGACGGCGAACTGCCGTTCAGCACGCCGGCCGGGCTCACCGCGAAGAGCATCGACCTGATGGCGCCTGATGGCCACTGCGCGAGCATCCAGAAGGAGCGCGGCGAGGTGCTGGTCTATGCCGGCCGCTACGTTACGCTGGCCGATCTCAAGGCGACCGGGCTGCGCGCGTTCGAGGGCTGGCCGATGCCGCGGTTCGCCGCGTGAGCGACGCGCTATCGACCGTTCGGGCGCTGTCCTGCACCCAGTGCGGCGGCACGATATCGCTGCGCGCGGCGGGCTATACCGTCAGCCTGATCTGCGAGCATTGCGGCACCACGCTCGACGCGACCGACCCCGATCTGCGCATCATCGCACGGGCAACCGCGGCGATGCGCGTTCCGCTCATCCCGCTCGGCACCCGCGCGGAACTGCGCGGCACGATGTGGGAAGTGGTCGGCTATCTCGAGAAATCGGATGGCGGGGATGGCTGGGCCGAATATCTGCTGTTCAATCCCTATCAGGGCTATGCCTTCCTGCTCGACGACGGGCGGCGCTTCAGCATCGGTTTCCTGCTCGATCGGCTGCCTGGATATGACTGGGGTGCGCTTCAGCTCGACGGGGAAGCCTATAAGCGCTTCGGCACGCGCTATGCGACCTGGGTGAAGTTCGTCGTCGGCGAATTCTACTGGCGCGTCGCCGAGGGCGAGAAGGTCCGGGTCAGCGACTATGTCCGCCCGGGCAAGATGATCTCCTGCGAGGAGAATGACAGCGAGCGGACCTGGACCCGGCTGTTCATGCTCGACTGGGGCGAGGCGGAAAAGGCCTTCGGGATCGAGCGCCGCCGCCGCGAATACAGCACGCCGTCGCCGCACGAGCCCTCGCCCTATCGCGACAAGATGGTCGAGGCGGTGATCCTCGGCGTGATCGCGGCGGTCACCCTGTTGCTGATCGCGATGATGGGCGGCGGATCGACCCGGGCCGCGAGCGCCGACATGCAGGTCGCGATCGGCGGCGCGCCCGTCACTCAGGTCGTCCGCGGGATCGAGCTTCCCGGGCGCAATACCGCCGTCCGCATCGACGCCCGCGCGAACCAGCTCGACAATAGCTGGATCGAGCTCGATTATTCGCTGGTCAACCGTCGCACTCAGCAAAGCTTCGATGCCTCGACCGTGGCCGAGCGCTATAGCGGCCGGGACAGCGACGGCGCCTGGAGCGAGGGGGACACCACGCCGGCCATCAAGCTGTCGAGCATTCCGCCCGGGATCTATGATCTGGTCGTCGAAGCGAGTGGCCATCGCTGGGCGCCGGGCGGTAGCGGCAGCTCCTTCACGGGCAACGTCGGAATCTTTTCCGGCCTGGCGGCCCAGGACTCGGTGGTCCCCGTCGAGATCTACGTCGCACGCGGCGGCATGTTCGGCGGCAATGTGCTGCTCGGGCTGATCCTGCTGCTCCTCTGGCCGGCGTTCGCGATCTTCCGGCATTTCAGCTTCGAAGCGCGGCGGCTGAGCCCAGTCGCCGAGGATGACGACGAATGAGCAAATCCTCGATCCTTTACGGCCTATTCTGCCTGCTGGTCGTCGGCGGGTTCACCTATGCGACGATGAACGGTTTCTCTCCCTTCGCCCAAGGCGGCACGCGCGGGTTCGTGCGCACTGCCTATGGCCCCACCCACAAATAGCGAGAAGGGTATCCCATGCTCACCACCGCAGTCCTGCTGGCCACCCTCGTTTACGCAGGCATCGGCCTGGTCATCTTCGTCCTCGGCTTCTGGCTGTGGGATCGGGTGACCCCGGTCGATCTGTGGGGCGAAGTCTGCAAGGGCAATATCGCGATCTCCATCCTGGCGGGGTCGGTCGCGATCGCGCTGGCGATCATCATCGCGGCGGCGATTCATGGATGACGGCCCGGCCGGGGATTTTGCCCGGCCATCGCGCCTCGGTGCGGCGCTACTGGTTTCCGCCTTCGTCGTCGCCACCTGCGGGCTGATCTACGAGCTGCTCGCCGGCACCCTGGCGAGCTATCTGCTCGGCGACAGCGTCACGCAATTCTCGATCGTCATCGGCACCTATCTGTTCGCCATGGGCATCGGCTCCTGGTGCTCGCGCTATGTGAAGCGCGACGAACTCGCCGTGTTCGTCCGGGTCGAAATCCTGATCGCGGCGATCGGCGGGGCCTCGGCAGCGGTGCTGTTCCTGCTGTTCGACCGCGTCGCCGATTTCCGCATCCCGCTCTACGGCCTGGTGCTGGTGATCGGCGCGCTGGTCGGCCTCGAAATCCCGCTGCTGATGCGCATCCTCAAGGACCGGCTGGAATTCGGCGATCTCGTGTCGAAGGTGCTGACCTTCGACTATGTCGGCGCGCTCGCCGCCTCGCTGCTGTTTCCGCTGCTGCTCGTCCCGCAGCTCGGGCTGATGCGCACGGGCTTCCTGTTCGGCCTCGCCAATGTCGCGGTCGCCATCGCGCTGATCCTCATGCTGCCGGGCAAGCGTCGCCTGCGCACCGAGCTGATCGTCGGCATCCTGGTGGCGGTCGGGCTCGCGACAGGGTTCATCGTTTCCGAAAAGCTGCAGCGTGCGGCCGAGGTCGGGGTTTACGGCGATCCGATCCTCTATGCGGCGTCGACGCCCTATCAGCGCGTCGTCATCACCAAGCGCGCGGGCGACCTGCGGCTCTATCTCAACGGCAATCTGCAATTCTCCTCGCGCGACGAATATCGCTATCATGAGGCGCTGGTGCATCCGGTGATGACCCGGGCGCACAACCCGCGCGACATCCTGGTGCTCGGCGGCGGCGATGGGCTCGCAGTGCGCGAGATCCTGAAATATCCGGGCGTCGCCTCGGTCACGCTGGTCGATCTCGATCCCGAGATGACCAGCCTGTTCCGCAACAGCGCGATGCTGTCGGCGCTCAACCATGATGCGTTCCACTCGCCCAAGGTGCACGTGATCAATGCCGATGGCTTTCGCTGGCTGCGCGAGAACCAGCGGCGGTTCGATGCGGTGTTTGTCGATTTCCCCGATCCGACCAATTTCGCGATCGGCAAGCTCTACACCGTCAGCTTCTATCGCGAGCTGGCCAGGGCGCTCGCTCCGGGCGCGGTGGTCAGCGTGCAGAGCACCTCGCCCCTCGTCGCGCCGCGCGCTTATTGGACAGTCGCGACCACGCTCGAGGCGGCGGGCCTGATCACCCGCGGCTATCATGTCTATGTGCCGAGCTTCGGCGAATGGGGCTTTGTGCTCGCCTCGAACGAACCGATCGGCCGGCCCGGGCCATTGCCACAGGGCCTGCGCTTTCTCACGCCGCAGACGGATGCGCTCGCCTTCACCTTCCCGCCCGACATGGCACGCCGTGCGGTGCCGGTGAACCGGCTCGACAACCAGGCTTTGGTCCGCGAGTTCGAGGCCGAGTGGGCCGTGTACGAGGGCTGACGGCATGGCCGTATCCCGCCGCACCCTGATCGCCGGCTCGGTCACCGCCGCTGCGGCGATCGGCGCTGGAGCCGTCGCGTGGCAGGCGCGCGACAAGCCCATGCCCGGCACGCTGAGCGGCGCCGATTTCACCCGGGGCCACCGCCTGCGCGACGGTGCGACCTTTCCGGCGCCGAAGCGCGAAATCCACACCGGCATCGCCATCCTCGGTGGCGGTGTCGCCGGCCTGTCCGCCGCCTGGGCGCTGGCGGAGACGGGCATGACCGATTTCCGCCTGATCGAGCTCGAGGACCGCGCCGGCGGCAATGCCCGCTCGGGCCGCAACGCCGTCTCCGCCTATCCGCTCGGCGCGCATTATCTGCCGATCCCCAATGCCGAGGCGAAGGGCGTGGTGCGGCTGCTCGAAAAGCTCGGCATCGTCACCGGCCATCAGGACGGCAAGCCGTTGTTCGACCCCTATCAGATCGTCTCCGATCCCGACGAACGGCTGCTCAACCTCGGCAAGTGGCAGGAAGGGCTGATCCCGACGGTCGGCCTGACCCCCGCCGATCGCCACGACCTCGACGCCTTCTTCGCCGCGATGGCCGCCTATCGCGATCGTCGCGATGCGCAGGGCCGCCCCGCCTTCGCGCTGCCGATGGCCTTCAGCGCGCGTGACCCCGATCTTCTGGCGCTCGACTTGCTCAGCTTCACCGCATGGCTCGACCGGAAGAACTGGCGCTCGCCGATCCTGCGCGGCCATGTCCGCTACGCCTGCCGCGACGATTACGGCACCGAGCCCGATCAGGTCTCGGCCTGGGCCGGCATCCATTATTTCGCCGGCCGGCGCGGCATCGCCGCCAACACCGCCGGCGATACGGTGCTGACCTGGCCCGAGGGCAATGGGCATCTCGTCGGGCGCATGGCGCAACGGCTCAAGGCGCAGATCGATTGCGGCCGGATCGTCCATCGCGTGCGGCCGGCGGCGGCGGGGGTGGAGATCGATTGCTTCGACGTTGCGTCCGGCGAGTCCGTGCGGGTGATCGCCCGCAGCGCGATCCTCGCCACGCCGCATTTCGTCACGCGCCGGCTGCTGCTGCCCGGTGCGATGGCGGAGGGGCAGTTCGGCTACGCCCCCTGGATCGTCGCCAATGTCACGGTCGATCGCCCGCCCGCTGGCAACGGCTTCGAGCTTGCCTGGGACAACGTGTCCTGGACCAGCCGATCGCTCGGCTATGTCGTTGCGACGCATCAGTCGCTCGGCACCGTGCCCGGGCCGACCGTGCTGAGCTGGTATCTGCCGCTGTCCGACATGGCCCCCGCGGACGCCCGCCGCGCGCTGCTCGACCGTCCGCTCGACTATTGGCAGGCCATGGTCCGCGACGATCTGCTCCAGACCAACCCCGACCTCGAAGGCGCGATCTCGCGCATCGATGTCTGGCGCTGGGGCCATGCGATGATCCGCCCGGTGCCCGGCTTCTTCTGGAGCGGCGCGCGCGAGGAAGCGGCCAAGCCGCGCCCGCCCCTGTTCTTCGCCCATTCGGACCTGAGTGGCCTCTCGCTGTTCGAGGAGGCGCATTATCGCGGCACCCAGGCGGCACAGGACGCGATGGCGCATCTGGGCATTCCCTATGAAGACATGCTGATCTAGGAACGCACGTGGATTACAGCGGGACGCATCTCCTCGCCGACCTGTTCGGCTGCACCGGTCTCGACGATATCGATCGGGTCGACGCCGCGCTTCGGAACGCCGTCGTGGCGGGGGGCGCGACCCTGCTCGACCTTCGGCTCCACGGGTTCGGCGCGGGGCAGGGGGTGACCGGCGTGGCGTTGCTCGCCGAATCGCATATCTCGATCCACACCTGGCCCGAGCGCAACTACGCCGCGGCCGACATCTTCCTGTGTGGCGGTCGGCATGATCTGGACGCGGCCCTGGCGGCCCTCTCCGCCGGTCTGGGGGCCGAACGCTGCGAGGAGCAGCGCATCGCGCGCGGCTTCAGCCTCAGCGACGTGATGAACCGATAGAAGCGGTTCGGCGCAAGGGTCACTCCACCCAGTCGAGCCCCATCTCGCGGTAGATATCCCGCTCGTCATCCCAGCCGGGCTTCACCTTTACGTGCAGATAGAGATGCACCGGGCGGCCCATGATATTGCTCAGCTCGGCGCGGGCCCGGGCGCCGATCTCCTTGATCCGCGCGCCGCCCTTGCCCAGCACGATCGCACGCTGGGTCGGGCGCTCGACCAGGATCTGCTGGTGGATCTCGACGGAGCCGTCCTCGCGTTCCTTATACTGCTCGGTCTCGATCGCGCTGGCATAAGGCAGCTCGGCATGGAGCTGGAGATAGAGCTGTTCACGCGTCACTTCGGAGGCAAGGCTGCGCTCGGTCGCGTCGGACACCTGATCCTCGGGGAAATGCCACGGCCCCTCCGGCATCGCCTTGGCCAGCACCCGCTTCAGCTCGGGCAAGCCATCGCCGGTCGAGGCGCTGACGAAGAAGGTTTCGGCGAAATCGACGATGCCGTTGAGCTTCTCGGCGTGGAGCAGCAGCTTCGCCTTGTCGGCCAGGTCGACCTTGTTGAGGATCAGATATTTCGGCTCGGCGCGCGACGCGATCGACTCCGCGATCGGGATCACCTTGGGGCCGAGCCCGCCCTTGGCGTCGACCACCAGAGCGATCACGTCGGCGCCTTCGGTCCCGCCCCAGGCGGCCGAGACCATCGCCCGGTCGAGCCGGCGCTTGGGCTCGAAGATGCCGGGCGTGTCGACCAGCAGCAACTGGGTCTCGCCCTCGATCGCGACACCCATCAGCCGGGCGCGCGTCGTCTGCGCCTTGGGGCTGACGATCGCGACCTTCTGGCCGACCAGCGCGTTGACCAGGGTGGATTTGCCGGCATTGGGCGCGCCGAGCACGGCCACGAGGCCGCAATGTTGTTCAGTCATCTAAACCTCAGGTGATCAACGTCCCGACCGGGGCCGGGGCGAATGGGAAGCACCACCTGTACCCCTTGCGTCGGGTTTTGTCGAAGCCCGCTGAACCGGCGCTTCGGCGGCCCGGGCAACCGCGCAGGCGGACGCCCGCCGGTCAGGCGATGATCAGCCCCCGCATCGTCTCGCGCGGCAGGGTCTCGTCGAAGCGGCAGCCGATCCGCCCGTCCGAGCACCAGATCACCGTCGCGGCCATCGCCGTGCCGCCATTCAGCCTGAGCAGCAGGCGCTCGCCCGGTGGATGCTGGACCGGCGACAGGATGCGGCAGCCATAAGGCGAAACGTCGCACAACATGGCATGAGACGGCTTTCCGCGGTGCGCCTGCGTCGTCACGCGGGTGACCTGCACGGGGTGGCGCGGCGCGGCGCGGCCATCGAGCGACGCCGCCTGCACGGTGCGATACTGGGTTGCCCTCGACGCCATGTTGTCCCCCCGCCCTTGGCGCGGGGATACGCGGCGTTGGTAAGCAAAGCGTTAAGGCCTGGGCAGGGATGGCTGCGGGCCAGGTATCGTTCCGGCCCTTTGTCGGCAGCGGTGCCGGCGCCGCGCGGCTAGCCGGTCAGCTTCTCCAGCAGCGCCGCCGCCGCCGCGGTTTCCGCTTCCTGCTTGGAGCTGCCGGTCGCGGTCGCCTCGGCCAGCGCGCCGATCGAGGCCTTGACCGTGAAGCGCGGCGCATGGTGCGGGCCGGACCGGTCGACCACGTCATAAGCGGGCGTGCGGCGGTTGTTCGCCGCCGCCCATTCCTGCAGCGCGGATTTGGGATGTTGCGGCGCCGCCGCGCCCTGGGTCTTTACCCGGTCGCCCCAGGCCTTGCGGATCGCCTTGCGCGCCGGCTCGAGCCCGGCATCGAGATAGAGCGCGCCGATCAACGCCTCCATCACGTCGCCAAGGACATTGTCGCTGTCGGCGGCGCCGTCGTCGCGCGCCTGTTTGCCGAGCTTGAGCTGCGTGCTCACGCCGACGCTGCGCGCCACGTCGGCGCAGACCGCGCCCGTCACCAGCGCGTTCAGCCGCTTCGACAGCGCGCCTTCGGGCTCGCCGGGAAAGGTCTCGAACAGCCATTCGGCCATGACGAGGCCGAGCACCCGGTCGCCCAGGAACTCGAGCCGCTCGTAATTCGCCGCGGCCTGGCTGCCATGAGTCAGCGCGCGTTCGTACCCGGCCAGGTCGCGGGGCTTGTGGCCGAAACTTTCCTTGATCCAGTCTGAGAGCGCTCCGCTCAAAAGCCTTCCCCGATCCTCGACCAGCGCGCCGCGGAGAACCATGTCCAGGGCAGGAACCAGTTGGCGGAGCCGTCCGTGGAGAAGAAGGTCACGACCGCCTTGCCCTCGATCCGGTCCATCGGGACATAGCCCATGCCGCTCGGCTGGCCCGGCAGCGCATCGGCGGGGGCGGGGAAACGGCTGTCGCCGCTGTCGTCGCGATTGTCGCCCATGACGAAGACGCGACCCGCCGGCACCGAATAGAGCCCGGTATTGTCCGCCTCGTCATTCTCGCCGCGATCGAGCACCATATAGGACTTGCCGTTGGGCAGGGTCTCGCGGAACTGCGGATAGCGGCAGATCGGTTTGCCGTTACGGCCATTGTCGAGGAATTCGGACGGGCATTCGCTGCCCGCCGGATAATTGGGCGTGATCGGAAGAGTGAAGTCGGCGACCGGATCCTTGGGGATCGCAGTGCCGTTCAGGATCAGCTGGCCGTGGCGCATCTGGATCGTGTCCCCGGGCAGCCCGATCACGCGCTTGATCACGTCATGGTCGCCGGTCGGATCGCGGAACACCACCACGTCGCCGCGTGTCGGATCGCGGCCGAAGATGCGCCCCGGGATCAGCGGCACGCTGAGCGGCAGCGAGTGGCGCGAATAGCCGTAATTCCATTTCGACACGAACAGATAGTCGCCGATGTAGAGCCGCGGCAGCATGGATTGCGACGGGATGTTGAACGGCGAGAAGATGAAGCTGCGGAAGATCAGCACCGCGATGACCAGCTTCACCAGGAACAGGATGGTGTCGCGGGTTTCCGACCTGGGCTTGGGCGGCGTGAGGGTCGCGCCGGGGGCGGGGTCGGGTGCGGGCATGTCGGTATCGGCCATGCGCGGCGGTTTGCGGTGGCGGGGGCGAGGCGTCAAGCCGGGCCGTGCCGGGACAGGGCTCGAGAGCGGGAGAATGAGGGGGGCCGGCACGCTCGGAATGGGGCGCCCGGCGAAAAAGACTGGTGGGTTCGAGGTGGTATAATGCGCGCCGCGCGCTTACCTGACGGCATCGATTAGCGGAGATGTTTTCCATGGTTGCAGACTGGACCTCGATCGAAGCCTTGCCCTCCCCCCGGCTGGAGGCGTTGTTCGCCGACGATCCGGACCGGCTGAAGAAGCTCAGCCTGGACGTCGCCGGCCTGCATTTCGACTGGTCCAAGACTCACCTGACGCCCGAGGCGATCGCTGCTTTCGAGGCGCTGGCCAGGGCGCAGGACCTCGCCGGCAAGCGCGAGGCCCTTTTCGCGGGCGAGATCGTCAACGTCACTGAAGGCCGCGCCGCCACCCACACCGCGGAGCGCGGCGAGGGCAAGGCGGAGGATGTCGGCCTGGCCATGACCTTCCATGCCCGCATGCGCGCGCTGATCGACGCGATCGAGGCCGAGGCGCTCGGGCCGATCCGCCATGTCCTGCATGTCGGCATCGGCGGCTCGGCGCTTGGGCCCGACCTGCTGGTCGATGCGCTCGGCCGGGAATCCGGGCGATACGACACCGCGATCGTCTCGAACGTCGACGGCGTCGCGCTCGAGGAAGCGTTCGGCCGCTTCGATCCGGCCGCGACCCTGCTCGTCATCGCCTCCAAGACCTTCACCACCACCGAGACCATGCTCAACGCGGAAAGCGTGCTCGAATGGATGCAGGAAGGCGGCGTCGAGGACCCCTATGGCCGCGTCGTCGCGCTGACGGCCTCGCCCGACAAGGCCGTCGAATGGGGCGTGGACGAGACGCGCGTGCTGCCCTTCATGGAATCGGTCGGCGGGCGCTATTCGCTCTGGTCGTCGATCGGCTTTCCTGCCGCGTTGGCGCTGGGCTGGGACTGTTTCGAGCAGCTGCTCGACGGTGCCGCCGAGATGGACCGCCATTTCCGCCTTGCCTCGCTCAGCGAGAACGCCCCGGCGCTCGCGGCCTTCGCCGATCTTTATTACACGCAGGTCCGCCACGCCGAGACGCGCGCGACCTTCGCCTATGACGAGCGGCTGCGGCTGCTTCCTTCCTATCTTCAGCAGCTCGAGATGGAATCGAACGGCAAGGGCGTGACCGTGGACGGCCAGCCGCTTGGCCGGCCGAGCGCGGCGATCACCTGGGGCGGCGTCGGCACCGACGCGCAGCATGCGGTGTTCCAGCTGCTCCACCAGGGCACGCACCTCGTGCCGGTCGAGTTCGTCGCGGTGATCGAGCCGGGCGACAGCCTGGCCGAGGACCATCACCGCCAGTTGCTGCTCAACGCCTTCGCGCAGGGCGCGGCGCTGATGAAGGGGCGGGCCAACGACAAGGACCCGGCCCGCAGCTATTCGGGCGACCGGCCCAGCTCGACTATCCTGCTCGACGATCTCGATGCCCGCACGCTCGGCGCGCTGCTGGCCTTTTACGAGCAGCGCACCTTCGTGAACGCCGTGCTGCTCGGCATCAACCCGTTCGACCAGTTCGGGGTGGAGCTGGGCAAGGAAATGGCCAAGGCAGCGGGAGAAGGCGGGCAGACGTTCGACGTCTCCACCGAGGACCTGATCAAGCGGGCATTCGGCGAGAGCTGAACCTCGACCCACCAACATCCGTTCGGGCTGAGCTTGTCGAAGCCCTGTTCTTCTTGAAAGCGGATGGAGAACAACAGCCCTTCGACAAGCTCGGGCGAGCGGAGATTATGATGGCTGACGCCAAATACGACTACGACCTTTTCGTCATCGGTGCCGGCTCCGGCGGCGTCCGCGCGTCGCGCGTCGCGGCGGCGCACGGCGCGAAGGTCGCGGTCGCCGAGGAATATCGTGTCGGCGGCACCTGCGTGATCCGCGGCTGCGTGCCCAAGAAGCTGCTCGTCTATGGCGCGCATTTCGCCGAGGACCTGGCCGATGCGCGGCGTTTCGGGTGGAACGTGCCCGACGACTGCGCTTTCGACTGGAAAGTGCTGACCCGGAACGTGCTCGACGAGGTCGACCGGATCAACGCCGCCTATACCGACACGCTGACCAACAACAAGGTCGAGATCATCGCCGAGCGCGCGACGATCACCGGCCCGCACGGCATCCGGCTGGCGAGCGGGCGCGAGGTCACGGCGAAGACCATCCTCGTCGCGACCGGCGCGACCCCCTCCGTGCCGGACTGCCCCGGCAGGGAATATGGCATCACCTCGAACGAGGCCTTCCATCTCGACGCGGTGCCGAAGCGCATCCTGATCGCCGGCGCCGGCTATATCGCCAACGAGTTCGCCGGCATCTTCCACCAGTTCGGCGCGCATGTGACGCTGATCAACCGGACCGACGTGATCCTGCGCGGCTATGACGAGCAGATCCGCGACCGGCTGCTGCAGATCTCGATGATGAAGGGGCTCGAATTCCGCTTCCACGCCGATTTCCAGGGCATCGAGAAGATGGACGATGGCTGCCTGAAGGTGAGCATGTCAGGCCATGAGCCGATCATCGTCGACTGCGTGATGTTCGCGACCGGGCGCGACCCCAATACCGCCGGCCTGGGGCTGGAGACGGCGGGCGTCGAGATCGACGCCAAGGGCGCGATCGTGGTCGACGACGACAACCGCTCGACCTGCGACAGCATCTATGCGGTGGGCGACGTGACCAACCGCATCCAGCTGACCCCGATCGCGATCCGCGAGGGCCAGGCCTTTGCCGACACGATGTTCGGCAACAAGCCGACCCGGGTCGATTACGAGAATGTCCCCTCGGCGGTGTTCAGCCATCCGCCGATGGCCGGCGTCGGCCTCACCGAAGGCCAGGCCAAGATGAAGTTCGGCTCGGTCAAGGTCTACACCTCGGACTTCCGCCCGATGAAGAACGTCCTGGCGGGCCGCAACGAGCGTGCGCTCTACAAGATGGTCTGCGACAGCGAGACGGACAAGATTCTGGGGCTGCACATGATCGGCCCGGATGCGCCCGAGATCCTGCAGGGGGCCGCGATCGCGGTGAAGGCCGGGCTGACCAAGGCGGCGTTCGACGAGACCGTCGCGCTGCATCCGACCATGGCGGAGGAGCTGGTGCTGATGCGCTAGTTGTCAATCTTAGCGCAAGATCGTATAAAGCGCGTCATGGCACAGATGAATATCTCGGTCCCCGATGCGCTCAGGCAATGGGCGGAGCAGCGTGTCGCCGAAGGGCGATATGCCAGTACCAGCGACTATATTCGCGACCTCATGCGCCGCGACCAGGACGCGGCGGCTGAGCTGGCCTGGTTGCAAGGCGAGATCGACAAGGGCATTGCATCAGGGCTTGATCCTCGATCCCATTCGCAAATCATCCAGGACATTCGCACCAAATATCTAAGCGAAGATGGCTGAGCTTCGGCTCACGCCAGAGGCCAATGCCGATCTGGAGGACATCACCCTCTACAGCCTCGATCAATTCGGGCGCGCGACGGCGGCCAGATATTTAAGCGCCTTCGAATCGGCATTTGAGATTCTCGAACGCTATCCGGAGTCAGGGGGCGTCTATGCCGGTATCGTGCCGAATGTGCGATGGACGCGCTGCGGTAGTCACCGCATCTTCTATCGTGTCGAGGAAGATATCGTCACGGTCGTGCGCGTTCTCCATTCCGCCCGCGACGCGAAGCTGGCCTTCAGCAGTCAACACTGACCTGGCCTTCAGCCCACCGCCTCGCCCTGCCGCCGCACCGCGAACCGCGCCAGTGCCGGCCCCAGGATCACGCAGGCGAAGAAGCGCAGCGCCTGGAGCGCCATCACATAGGGCACGTCGACCCTGGCCGAGGCCGCGATGATCGCGACCGAGTCCATGCCGCCGGGGCTGGTCGCAAGATAGGCGGTGATCGGATCGATGCCGCCGAAATGCGCGAGCAGGAAACCAATGCTGGCGGAAATGCCGATCAGCAGCAGGATCGACAGCAGGATGCGCGGCAGGGCGCGGGCGGCGGCGCGGACGATCTCGCGGGTGAAGTGCAGCCCGATGCGCCAGCCGACGATCGCATAGCTCGCCGCGAGCAGCCAGCCCGGCAGATCGAAGCGCACCAGCCCGGCGATGTTGAGCGCCGTGCCGAGCAGCATCGCGCCGATCATCGCGCCGGCCGGCAGCTTGAACCGCACGCCGAGCCATCCGCCGATCGCGGCGATGGCGAGCGTCGCGGCAAAGGCGACCGGGTCGATCGGCGGGAACCAGTCGGCGGTCGGGCTCTCCATGCCGCCATGCGCGCCGACCAGCGCCGCGACGATCGAGGCGGTGCCCGCGACGCACACCACGCGGCTATAGGTCATCACCGCGACCAGCCGCCATTCCGCGCCATAGGATTGCGCCATCAGCACCATCGCCGCCGCGCCGCCGGGCATGCAGCCCCACACCGCCACGCTGGGCGGGAGCCAGCCGAGCCGTCCGACCAGCAGGCCGATGCCCACGCCGACGCAAAGCGTCGCGGCGGTGACGGCGAAGAAGACCGGCCAATGCTCGATCACGGTGCTGACCGTGCCGGCGGTGAAGGAGCGGGCCACGAGCAGCCCGACGAGCGCCTGCGCCGCCTGGAAGGAAAGCGGCGGGACGGTGACGCCCTGGCCACGCGTCGCGAGCAGGATCGCCGCGATCATCGGGCCGAGCAAAAGACCCGCCGGCAAGCGCAACGCCTCCAGCACGCCGGCGAACGCCGCCGACAGCGCCAGCAGCAACGCCCAGCGGACAAGGGGCGGACCCGCGCCGGCCTCAGCCATGCCGGCCGATCGGAACGGTTGCGCGGGCGGGCGGGTGCATGCAGGCCTCGTACGGAGGGAAGACGGCGTTCCTCTCGCCCCGTACGCGGCGCTTGTCCAGCCGGTTCAGGTCACTCGGGATCCTTGCCAGCGGCCAGTGACTTTCGCTGTTCGGGGCGGATAACAGCGAAATAACAGGGAACGAATTTTTCTTTCCCTGCTATCGGGCGGATCTTGGGTCAAATCGCCCCAATTAATCCTGTAGTATCAAAGGGATGATTGGTACTTCCCTGTTATTCAATAACAGCGAACCGGGGTCGCAGGAACAGTGAAACCCAGCGCCCGAACAGGGAGCCGGCTTCGACAATCTCCGGACGATGCGAAAGAGCGGGAACGGCGTTACACACCATATCCGCCGCCACCTTGTGACGATTTTTCGGAAGATTGAATCGATCGCATGGGATGCCCCGTTCGGCCGGTTCAGGCGGCGACCACGTCCCGTTCAGTGACATGGGCCTTCAGCCGGTCCCAGCCGAGCCGATGGCTACTTGACCCTATTCGCCACCAGATCATCCACCACCGCCGGATCGGCCAGCGTGCTGGTGTCGCCCAGGCTGGACACGTCGCCCTCGGCGATCTTGCGCAGGATGCGGCGCATGATCTTGCCCGAGCGGGTCTTGGGCAGGCCCGGCGCGAATTGCAGCGCGTCGGGCGCGGCGATCGGGCCGATTTCGGTGCGGACCCATTTGACCAGATCCTTGCGCAGCTCGTCCGACGCGGTCTCGCCCGAATTGAGCGTGACATAGGCGTAGATGCCCTGGCCCTTGATGTCATGCGGCATGCCGACCACCGCGGCCTCGGCGACCTTGGGGTGAAGCACCAGCGCCGATTCCACCTCGGCGGTGCCCATGCGGTGGCCCGACACGTTGATCACGTCGTCGACCCGGCCGGTGATCCACCAATAGCCGTCCTCGTCTCGCCGCGCCCCGTCACCGGTGAAATATTTGCCGCGATAGGTCGTGAAATAGGTCTGGAAGAAGCGATCATGATCGCCCCAGACGGTGCGCATCTGCCCCGGCCAGCTCTTCGCGATGACGAGATTGCCCTCGGTCGCGCCATTCAGCACATTGCCCTCGGTATCGACCAGTTGCGGGTCGACGCCCGGCATCGGCCGGGTCGCGCTGCCCGGTTTCAGGTCGGTCGCGCCGGGCATCGGGGCGATCATCGCGCCGCCGGTCTCGGTCTGCCACCAGGTGTCGATGATCGGGCAGCGGCCCTCGCCGACCACATCGTGATACCAGCGCCATGCCTCGGGATTGATCGGCTCGCCGACCGTGCCGAGCAGCCTGAGCGAGGCGCGGCTCGTCCTGCTCACATAATCGTCGCCCTCCTTCATCAGCGCGCGGAGCGCCGTGGGGGCCGTGAAGAGCGTGTGGACCTTGTGGCGATCGATCACCTGCCAGATGCGGCTGGCGTCGGGCCAGGTCGGCAGGCCCTCGAACATCAGCGTCGTCGCCCCGTTGGCGAGCGGGCCGTACAGGATATAGCTATGGCCGGTGACCCAGCCGATATCGGCGGCGCACCACCACACGTCTCCGGCGCGGTAATCGAACGCCAGTTCATGCGTGAGGCTCGCCCAGAGCAGATAGCCGCCGCTGGTGTGGAGCACCCCCTTGGGCTGGCCGGTCGAGCCCGAGGTGTAGAGGATGAACAGCGGGTCCTCGGCGCCCATCGGCTCGGGCGGACAAATGGCGGACTCGTCCTTCGCTGCGTCATGATACCAGACGTCGCGGCCCTCGCGCATCGTCACGGCACCCCCGGTCGCCTGCACCACGATCACGGTCCTCAGCGCCGGCGCACGCTCGGCGGCGGCATCGACATTCGCCTTGAGCGGAATGCGCTTGCCGCCGCGCCGGCCTTCGTCGGCGGTGACGACGATCGCGCTGTCGCAATCAGTGATGCGCCCGGCCAGCGCCTCGGGCGAGAAGCCGCCGAACACCACGGAATGGATCGCGCCGATCCGCGCGCAGGCAAGGATGGCGAAGGCCGCCTCCGGGATCATCGGCATGTAGATGGTGACGCGATCGCCCTTCTTCGCGCCCTGGCCTTTCAGCACATTGGCGAAGCGGCAAACCTCGGCATGGAGCTCGCGATAGGTGAAGCGGCGCGGCTCCTCGCCCGGCTCGTCTGGTTCCCAGATCAACGCGGTCTGCTCGCCGCGCTTCGCGAGGTGCCGGTCGAGGCAATTGGCCGCGACGTTCAGCCGGCCGTCGGCGAACCACTGGATGTGGAAATCCTTTTCGCCGAACGACCAGTCGCCGGCGATCTCGGGCCGCTTGATCCAGTCGAGCCGGCGTGCCTGTTCGAGCCAGAAGCTGCCCGGATCGGCAAGCGAGCGTCCATAAAGCGTCTCATATCCGTCCGCGTCGAAGCGTGCGCGCTTCGCCCATTCGGGTGGTACGGGATAGAGCGTCTGATCGGACATGGCGTTCTCCTGCGCGCTCTCTTTGCCGCGAGAAGGAGCGATTGCAAGCCCGGCTTGGCGGCCCCTCCGTTTCGATGGTAGACCCGTCCTCCACGGGAGGGGACAAGCACATGACGGGCACGATCCTGGTCACGGGCGGCAGCGGGTACATCGCCGGCTATCTGATCCGCCAGCTTGCCGCCGAGGGGTGGACGATCAATGCCACGGTCCGATCGCTGAAGCGTGAGGCCGAGGTGCGCGCGGCGCTCGGTGTGCCGGGATCGTCGATCCGTTTCTTCGCCGCCGACCTCACGGACGATGCCGGCTGGGCCGAGGCAGTCGCCGGGTGCAGCCATGTCGCGCATGTCGCCTCGCCCTTTCCGCTCGCCGCGGCGAAGCATGAGGACGAGCTGATCGTGCCGGCGCGCGAGGGGGCGCTCCGGGCGCTCCGCTTCGCGTCGGAGGCGGGTGTTTCGCGCTTCGTGATGACTTCTTCGGTCGCGGCGATCGCTTATGGGCACCCGGGGGACCGGACTTATACCGAGGCGGACTGGACCGACGTGACCGCCCCCGGCGTGAACGCCTATGCCAAGTCGAAGACCATCGCCGAGCGGGCGGCGCGCGACTGGGTGGCGCAGCAGGGCGGGGCGATGCAATTCTGCACGATCAATCCGTCAGCGGTGCTCGGGCCCGTGATGAGCACGGATTATTCGACCTCGATCGAATTCGTGAAGCGGCTGATGGACGGTTCGGTGCCGGGCTTTCCGCGGATCGGACTGGCGGTGGTCGATGTGCGCGACCTGGCCGACCTGCACGTCCGCGCGTTGACCGCGCCCGACGTGTCGAATGAGCGCTTCATCGGGTCGGGCCGGTTCATGATGACGCGCGAGATCGGCGAGGTGCTGCGCGCGCGGCTCGGGCGAGAGGCGCGCAAGGTGCCGACACGCGGCATCCCCGATGTCGTCCTGCGCTTGATGGGGCTGTTCGACAGCGGCGTGCGACAGATCGTCGGCGAGCTCGGACGCACAAGGGCAGTGGATTCGAGCCATGCGCTTGAGGTGCTGGGCTGGAAGACGAGGCCCGAGGAAGAATCGATCGTCGACACCGCGCGCAGCCTGATCGATCGGGGGATATTGAAGGTTTGAGGGCGGGCTTCCCTCCTCGTTCCCCGGCGAAGGCCGGGGCCCAGTCGGGAAGGCTGAAGTAACGGCACGCAACGCCAATCAGAATCGTCCCCCGACTGGGCCCCGGCCTTCGCCGGGGAACGAGACGAGAAAGGGTTCAGCGCGCCTTCCCCACGATCGCCGAGAGTGCAATCCCGGCGACGATGAAGGTCATGCCCCAGAAATGGAAGGCGTGGAGCGCTTCGCCCAGCAGCAGCGCCGCGAGTAGGGCGCCGAACAGCGGCATCAGCGTGATCATCTGCCCGGCCCGCCCCGCGCCGATCATGCCGACCGCGCGATTGTAGAGGAAATAGGCGAGGATCGACGGCAGCACCGCGACATAGGCGAAGGCGCCGAAGGTCGCCGGACGCCAGCGGACCGCGTCGCCGCTCAGCCATTCATGGGCCGCGAGCGGCAGCATGGCGAGCGCGCCGATCGTGAAGGTGACGATGAGGAAGCTCAGCGGATCGACCTCGGGCCGGAGCCGGAGCAGCACGGTGTAGAGCGACCAGACCAGGCTCGCCGCGAGGATCAGCGCATCGCCCGCGCCGAGCCGGAGATGGAGCAAGGTGTCGATATCGCCCGCCGAGACGACCCACGCGACGCCGATGGTCGAGGCGATCACGCCGAGGATCTGCAGCGCCCGCGCCCGCTCGCCGAAGAAGAGGCGGCCAAAAAGCACGACCAGTGCGGGGATCGCGGCCTGGATCAGCATCGCATTGGTCGCGGTGGTGTGGTGCAGGCCGGAATAGAGAAAGGCGTTGAACGCGGCGACGCCGAGCAGGCCGAGGACCAGCACCTCGCGCCACTGCGCGCGCAGCGTCGTGGCGTCGGCGCGGAGGCGTCTCCACGCGAAGGGCGTCAGGATCATCGCCGCGCCGGCCCAGCGCACCAGCGCCAGGGTGAAGGGCGGAATATCGTCGCGGACCGCGCGGCCGACGATCGAATTGCCGGCCCAGAGCAGCATGACGATGGCGAGAAAGAGATGGGCGCGCAACAGGGCGGAGGGTGCGGCGGTGGTGGATTGCATGGGGGCCGTTATCGCATGGGCACTCGTTCGGCCAGATGGCGGTAGGCCGTTTTCCCCAAACGTCATGCCGGACTCGTTCCGGCATCCATCGTGCCGCGCGTACAACGGGTGTGGTGTGTGCGGGACGATGGACCCCGGGACAAGCCCGGGGTGGCGGTTTGGAGTGGCACCCCTGCTCTTTCTTTCGACTGTGGAAAGAAGAACGGCCCTTCGACAAGCTCAGGACGACCGGAGAGGGATAGTCGGCGGGATCTCGCCCCGGGCCTACACCACCCGGTACGGCACGGTGCCGCGCAGGTCCGGGTCGACCGCGATGTCGCGGTCGGCGGGCGGGAAGGCGCGCTGGTCGCAATCGTCGCGTGGGCAGAGCCGGCAGGAGATGCCGATCGGGATCGGCGGCGCGCTCCGGTCGAGCGCGTCGGCATAGACGAAGTCGGCGGCATGCTCCGCCTCGCACCCCAGGGTCACGGCATAGCGGCGCGGACTGCGGGTGAAGCTGCCCGAGGGTTTCACCAGCCCCTTGGCCATCGAGACATAACGCACACCATCGGGCGTTTCGGCATGCTGGACGAGGATCCGGTCGGGGATCGCGACGGCCTCGTGCACGATCCATAACGGGCAGGCGCCGCCGAAGCGGGCGAATTGCAGCCGGGTCGCGGAGTGCCGCTTGGTGATGTTGCCGGCCATGTCGACCCGGCAGAAATAAAAGGGGATGCCTTCCGCACCGGGGCGCTGCAGCGTCGACAGGCGGTGGCAGGCCTGTTCGAAGCTGACGCCGAAGCGGCGGCACAGCCGGTCGATGTCATGGCGCATCTGGCGGGCCGTCGCGCGGAACCGGGCATAGGGCATGGTCAGCGCGCCGGCGGCGTAATTGGCGAGGCCGATGCGCAGCAGGTTGCGCGCCTCGACGCTCGATACCGATGCGCCATCGACGATCTCCTGGATGGCGTCCGCGAAGTCGATCGCGACGAGCTGGTGGGCGATCAGGAAGCGGCGGCTTTCGGGCGGCATCGCGCCGTTGAGCGTCAGCCTGCCGCGCTGGCGGTCGAGCGCGCGCAGTGGCGCCGCTTCGTCCGGGGTCGTGACGATGGTGACACCGTGGTCGGCGAGACGGGCGACCAGCGCCGCTTCGCCGGGGCCGAGCTGCTCCGCCAGCGCCTCGGCGGCGCGGTCTAGCGGGTCGACATAATTGCCCGCGATATGAAACCAGTCGCGCACCGCTTCCCATGGCATGCGCGCGCCCGCATCGGAGATGCCGGAGGTCATGCTTTCCTCCACCATCTGCAGCCGTTCCTCGGCGGCGCGCACCGCGGCGTGGAGCGCGATGATGCGGTCGGCGATCTCGGGCCGCTCCTCGGCGAGCCGCTCGATCGCCTCGGGCGGCGGGGCCGGGGGCAGAGCGGGATCGGCCAGCGCGGCGGCCAGGCCGGTGAGGCGCATGGCCGGCGCGTCGCTCTCGATCAGCGCGCCGGGATGGCGGCGGCGCAGGGCGGCGGTCACAGATGGGGTCAGTGGCCGGTCGCCGCTTTCGAGCTGGGAGAGATAGGAAACGGAAATGCCCAGCCGCGCGGCCATCGCCGCCTGGTTCAGGCCCGCCGAGCGGCGCAGGGCGCGAAGCTGTTCGCCGGCATAGAGGCGTGGGGTGCGGGGCAAATTCGGGCTCCGGTCAGGTGCTCTCTTCCGTTCGCCCTGAGCTTGTCGAAAGGCTGTTCTTTCTTCGAGAGGCAAGAAGAAAGTACAGGGCTTCGACAAGCTCAGCCCGAACGGCGATGGGGATGGTTCAACTACTTCGCAAACGGCTTGTTCGCAACTTCGCAAATTCACATTTGCAAAACGCCGTGCACCTTGAAAGAGAGGCCCACCCATTCCGGAGTAGTGCATGCCGTCGACGATCGAGGAGCTTGAGCGCCGGCGCGAGGCCGCCCGCATGGGCGGTGGCGAGAAGCGGATCGCCGCGCAGCACGCCAAGGGCAAGCTGACCGCGCGCGAGCGGCTCCAGGTGTTACTCGATGAGGGCTCGTTCGAGGAGCTCGACATGTATGTCGAGCATAATTGCGTCGATTTCGGCATGCAGGATCAAATCGTTCCGGGCGACGGCGTCGTCACCGGATCGGGCACGATCAACGGCCGGCTGGTGTTCGTGTTCAGCCAGGACTTCACCGTGTTCGGCGGGTCGCTCAGCGAACGGCACGCGCAGAAGATCTGCAAGGTCATGGACACCGCGATGAAGGTCGGCGCGCCGGTGATCGGCCTGAACGATTCGGGCGGCGCGCGCATTCAGGAAGGCGTCGCCTCGCTCGGCGGCTATGCCGAGGTATTCCAGCGCAATGTGCTGGCCAGCGGGGTCGTCCCGCAGATTTCGCTGATCATGGGGCCTTGCGCGGGGGGCGCCGTCTATTCCCCCGCCATGACCGACTTCATCTTCATGGTGAAGGATAGCTCCTACATGTTCGTCACCGGCCCGGATGTAGTGAAGACCGTTACAAACGAGATCGTCACGCAGGAGGAACTGGGCGGAGCGGTGACGCATACCACGAAGTCGGGGGTCGCTGACGTGGCCTTTGATGACGATATCGAGGCGCTGCGCGCGGCCCGCGACTTCGTGGACTTCCTTCCCGCCTCGAACCGCGAGGCAGTGCCCGAGCGGCCGAGCTCCGACCCGTGGGACCGGGTGGAAGAGAGCCTCGACTCGCTCGTCCCGGCATCGGCCAACCAGCCCTATGACATGCACGAGCTGATCCGGAAGACCGTCGACGAGGGCGATTTCTTCGAGATCCAGCCGACGCATGCAGCGAACATCATCATCGGCTTCGGGCGGATCGAGGGACGCACCGTCGGGTTCGTCGCCAATCAGCCCATGGTGCTGGCCGGCTGCCTCGACATCAATTCGTCCAAGAAAGCCGCGCGCTTCGTGCGGTTCTGCGATGCGTTCGAGATCCCGATCGTCACCTTTGTCGACGTTCCGGGCTTCCTGCCGGGGACCGCGCAGGAACTGAACGGCATCATCAAGCACGGCGCGAAGCTGCTTTTCGCTTATGCCGAAGCGACCGTGCCGAAGATCACCGTCATCACGCGGAAAGCCTATGGCGGGGCCTATGACGTCATGGCGTCGAAACATCTGCGCGGCGATCTSAACTATGCCTGGCCGACSGCCSAGATCGCGGTGATGGGCGCGAAGGGCGCGGTCGAGATCATCTTTCGCGGCAGGAGCCGGGAGGAGATCGCCGAGCGCACCGCCGAATATGAGGCGCGCTTCGCCAACCCGTTCGTGGCGGCGTCCAAGGGCTTTATCGACGAAGTGATCCAGCCGCATTCGACCCGGCGGCGCATCGCGCTCGGCCTGCGCAAGCTGCGCGGCAAAAGCCTCGAAAATCCGTGGAAGAAGCACGATAACATACCGCTCTGACGCGAGGCCGATATGGGGCGGTTGCGCTCAATACCGGCTTGCGCGCAGGGTAGGATGCTCAACAAACGACAGGTGACGCGATGATCCTTTTCCTGACCATGGCTCTTCAGGCAGCGGCGCCGGCCGCGGCGGTGCCCGCCCCCGTGGCACCCTGGACTCCCCGCATGAAGGTCGATCCGGCGACCGGCGCGCAATCGGGCTCGGTCTCGGTCTCCTCGGTCGAGGGTAAGGGCCGGCTGGTCGTGCGCTGCGACCGGCGCGCCGACAATGTCGTGTCGATCCAGTTCATCCCGACCCTGCCCTTCGCGGCGGCCACGCCGCGCCCGGTGTCGATCCAGGTCGACGGGGCCGCGCCGCTGGGCGCCAATTGGGATTTCCCGGGCAGCGGGACCTATATCGCCGACGACCAGATCGTGACGACGCTGACCAGCGCGATCGCGCACGCCAAGCTGATCAAGCTGCGCGTGATCGATCCGATGAACAACCCGATCGATGCGAGCTTCGCCGGCCCGCCGAGCGAAGCCCCGGTCAAGCAGGTGCTGGAGGCCTGCGGCTATGTCCTGGGCCAGGCGCCGGTACGCGCGCCGACGCCCGCACCCAAGGCCGCGCCGGCGCAATGATCATCGGTCGCCTCAACCATGTCGGGGTGGCGACGCCGTCGATCGCGGCGGCGATCCCCTTTTATCGCGACGTGATGGGGGCGACCCGCATCCATGAGCCGTTCGATTTGCCGGCGCAGGGCGTGAAAGTGTGTTTCGTTGACACGCCCAACACGCAGATCGAGCTGATCGAGCCGTACGACGCCACTTCGCCGATCAACGGTTTCCTCGAGAAGAACCCGGCGGGCGGGCAGCATCACCTTTGCTACGAAGTGCCCGACATCCTCGAAGCCAAGGCCTGGTTCGAGGCCAAGGGCAAGCGCGTGCTCGGCGAGCCGCGCATTGGCGCGCATGGCACGCCGATCTTCTTCGTCCACCCGAAGGACATGGGCGGCGTGCTGACCGAGATCATGGAAACGCCGAAGGGGGATCATTGATGGCCTATGAGCATATCCTGAGCGAGCGCCGCGGCGACGTGCTGGTGCTCACCCTCAACCGCCCCGACCGGCTCAACGCGGCGCCGCCGGCGATGTTCGACGAACTGCGCGCGGCGCTGGGCGCGCTGGACGGCGCGCGGGCAGTGCTGTTCGCGGGCGCGGGGCGTGCTTTTTGTTCGGGCGCGGATGTAGGGGGCGGGGCGCTCGGCGCGGACAATCCGGGCGAGGCGACCTATCAGGCGCTGACCAACCATTATAACCGGACGATCGAGGCGGTCGCCGATCTCGGCGTGCCGGTGGTCAGCGCGGTGCGCGGGCCGGCGGCGGGGATTGGGTGCAGCCTCGCGCTCGCCGCCGATTTCTGCGTCGCGAGCGAGACCGCCTATTTCCTCCAGGCCTTCGTCAATATCGGCCTGGTGCCCGATGGCGGCGCGAGCTGGATGCTGCCGCGCCTGATCGGCAAGGCGCGCGCGACCGAGATGATGATGCTCGGCGAACGCGTGCTTGCGGCCAAGGCCTATGACTGGGGCATGATCCACAAGGTGACGGCAGACGACACCCTCGATGCCGAAGCCTTCGCGCTGGCCGAGCGGCTGGCGGCGGGGCCGACGGTCGCGCTCGGCCTGATGCGCCGCGGCCTCGCCCATGCGCTCGAGGTGGATTACGCCACCGCGATGGTGCGCGAGGCCGAGAACCAGCGCGCCGCGCGCGGGTCGGCGGATTCGATGGAGGGCGGCATCGCTTTCCTGCAGAAGCGCAAGCCGGCGTTCCGGGGGGCGTGATGACGCGCGACCGCCCATTTTCCACCGTTCGCCCTGAGCTTGTCGAAGGGCTGTCCTTCTTTCTTCGGTCGCAAGAAAGGGCGGGGCTTCGACAAGCTCAGCCCGAACGGGATTTTGGACTTGGGCGATGACCGAAAAGCCTAATCTCGAATCCTGGCAAGCCGCCGCCGCGAAGGAGGTGAAGGGCAAGGACCTGACCTGGCAGACGCCCGAGGGCATCGCGGTCAAGCCGCTCTACACGGCCGAGGATGTGGCCGATATCGACCCCGGCCTGCCCGGGTTCGCGCCCTTCACGCGCGGGGTGCGCGCGTCGATGTATGCCGGGCGGCCCTGGACGATCCGGCAATATGCCGGTTTCTCGACAGCCGAGGCGTCCAATGCCTTTTACCGCCGCAATCTCGCCGCCGGGCAGAAGGGCCTGTCGGTCGCGTTCGATCTCGCCACGCATCGCGGCTATGACAGCGATCATCCGCGCGTGACGGGCGATGTCGGCAAGGCCGGCGTGGCGATCGACACGATCGACGACATGAAGATCCTGTTCGACGGCATCCCGCTCGACAAGATGTCCGTCTCGATGACGATGAACGGCGCGGTGATCCCGATCCTCGCTTTCTTCATCGTCGCGGGCGAGGAGCAGGGCGTCCCCCAGGAGCAGCTGGACGGCACGATCCAGAACGACATCCTGAAGGAGTTCATGGTCCGCAACACCTATATCTACCCGCCCGAACCGAGCATGCGGATCATCTCGGACATCATCGGCTATACCTCGCGGCACATGCCGAAGTTCAACTCGATCTCGATCTCCGGCTATCACATGCAGGAAGCCGGGGCGACGCAGCTTCAGGAACTTGCCTTCACCATCGCCGACGGGCGCGAATACGCGAAGGCCGCGATGGCCTCGGGGCTCGATCTCGATGCGTTCGCCGGGCGGCTGAGCTTCTTCTTCGCGATCGGCATGAACTTCTTCATGGAAGTCGCCAAGCTGCGCGCGGCGCGGAAACTCTGGCACCGGGTGATGACCGACCTCGGTGCGAAGGATGAGCGCTCCAAGATGCTGCGCACGCATTGCCAGACATCGGGCGTGTCGCTGACCGAGCAGGACCCGTACAACAACGTCATCCGCACCACGATCGAGGCGATGGCGGCGATGCTCGGCGGCACGCAGAGCCTGCACACCAACGCGCTCGACGAAGCGATCGCGCTGCCCACCGACTTCTCCGCCCGCATCGCGCGCAACACGCAGATCGTGCTGCAGGAGGAGACCGGCATGACCCATGTCGTCGATCCGCTTGGCGGCAGCTATTATGTCGAGAGCCTGACGCAGGAGCTGTTCGACAAGGCCTGGGAGATCATCGAGCGGGTCGAGGCCGAGGGCGGCATGGCGAAGGCTGTCGCGGCAGGCTGGCCCAAGGCGATGATCGAGGAAGCCTCGGCCGGGCGTGCGGCGCGGGTCGACATGGGCGAGGACGTGATCGTCGGCGTCAACAAGTACAAGCTGGCGGAGGAGGATGCGATCGACATCCTCGACGTCGACAATGTCGCGGTGCGGGAATCGCAGATCGCGCGGATCAGGAAATCCAAGGCCGGCCGTGACGAGGACAAATGTCGGGCAGCGCTCGACGCGCTGCGCGAAGGTGCCGCCGGCACGGAGAATGTCCTCGGTCTCGCGGTCGAATGCGCGCGGCAGCGGGCGACCCTGGGCGAGATCAGCCAGGCGATGGAGGATGTGTTCGGGCGCTACGGCACCAATCCGACGCCCGTTTCCGGCATCTATGGCGGGGCGCACGAGTTCGATCGGCGCTGGCTCGGGCTGCTCGACGGGGTCACGTCGCTGACGCATCGCATGGGGCGCAAGCCGCGCCTGCTCGTCGCCAAGATGGGGCAGGACGGGCATGATCGCGGGGCGAACCTGGTGAGCTCGGCATTCGGCGATCTCGGCTTCGAGGTGGTGCCGGGGCCGCTGTTCCAGACGCCGAAGGAAGCCGCCGATCTCGCCATTGCATCCGATGTCGACGTGGTCGGCGCTTCGTCGCTGGCGGCGGGACACAAGACCTTGATCCCGGAGTTGATCGGCCATCTGCGCGACGCGGGCCGGGGCGATATCAAGGTGATCGCGGGCGGCGTGATCCCAGCGCAGGATTACCAGTATCTGCGCGATGCCGGGGTGCAGGGGATTTTCGGGCCTGGCACCAATCTGGTGAATGCGGCCGGCGAGGTGTTGAAATTGCTGGGGCATAATTTGCCCCCGATCGAGGAAGCTGCTGAATGAACGTGTTGGTTGCCACTCCCAGTCCGTTCGCTTCGAGCGAAGTCGAGAAGCCGGCTCTGGACGTTGCGCAGGGTTTCTCGACTTCGCTCGAAACGAACGGAGAGGGGGCGATCCGTCGTGACTGGACCCGCCAGGAAATCGCCGCGCTGTTCGATCTGCCCTTTACCGAGCTCGTCTTCCGCGCCGCCGAAGTCCATCGCGCGCACCACGCCGCGGGCGAGGTGCAGCTCTGCACGTTGCTCTCGATCAAGACCGGCGGTTGCCCGGAGGATTGCGGTTATTGCTCCCAGTCGGCTTCCGCAGAGTCCGGCCTCAAGGCCGAGAAGCTGATGGAAGTGCAGGCCGTGCTCGCCGCCGCCGCCGAGGCCAAGGCGGCGGGCTCGCAGCGTTTCTGCATGGGCGCCGCCTGGCGCAACCCCAAGGACCGCGACATGGGCGCGGTCGTCGCGATGGTCGAGGGCGTCAAGGCGATGGGCCTCGAGACCTGCATGACGCTCGGCATGCTCGAGCCGCATCAGGCGCATCAATTGGCCAAGGCGGGGCTCGATTACTACAACCATAATATCGATACCTCGCCCGAACATTATGGCGAGGTCATCACGACGCGGACCTTCCAGGACCGGCTCGACACGCTGGAGAATGTCCGCCAGGCCGGCATCAATGTCTGCTCGGGCGGGATCGTCGGCATGGGCGAGACGCGGGCCGACCGGGTCGGTCTCGTCCACACGCTGGCGACGCTGCCGCGCCACCCGGAGAGCGTGCCGGTCAATGCGCTGGTGCCGGTCCGGGGCACCGTGCTGGGCGACATGCTCGCCGACACGCCGCTCGCCAAGATCGACGATATCGAATTCGTCCGCACCGTCGCGGTCGCACGCATCACCATGCCTCTGTCGATGGTCCGCCTCTCGGCCGGCCGCGAGAGCATGAGCGAGGCGACTCAGGCCTTGTGCTTCATGGCGGGCGCCAACTCGATCTTCACCGGCGAGAAATTGCTGACCACCGGCAATGCCGGCGGCGGTGCGGACGAAGCGCTGTTCGCCAAGCTCGGCCTCAAGCCGATGGAGGGCGAGGAGCCGATGCGCGAAAAATCCCCCTCCCGCCTGCGAGTTTCAGGTCGGTCAAGCCCCCGGCTTGACCTGAACGATGCGGGGCATCGTTCACCTGAAACTGGGCCAGGGGAGGGCCTGTCCTTCAGATCGGACCTGGCTGTAGCGGGACAGGCCCTCCCCCAACCCCWCCCGCAAGCGGGAGGGGAGTAAGTGTTCAAGAAAATCCTGGTCGCGAACCGCGGCGAGATCGCGTGCCGCGTCATGCGTACCGCCAAGAAAATGGGGATCGCCACCGTCGCGGTCTATTCGGATGCCGATGCGCGCAGCCCGCATGTACTGATGGCCGACGAGTCCGTGCGGCTTGGCCCGCCGCCGGCGGGCGAGAGCTATCTGCTGGCCGACCTGATCCTGCTGGCGGCCAAGGAAACCGGCGCTGACTGCATCCATCCGGGTTACGGCTTCCTGTCCGAGCGCGAGAGCTTTGCGCGCGCCTGCGCCGAGGCCGGCATCGCGTTCGTCGGTCCGCCGCCGAACGCCATCGCCGCGATGGGCGACAAGATCGAATCCAAGAAGCTGGCCAAGGCGGCCGGCGTCAATGTCGTGCCCGGCTTCCTCGGCGAGATCGACGATACCGAGCATGCCGTGCGCATCGCCTCGGACATCGGCTATCCGGTGATGATGAAGGCCTCGGCCGGTGGCGGCGGCAAGGGCATGCGGCTTGCTTATTCGGAGCAGGACGTCCGCGAGGGCTTCGAGGCGACCAAGCGCGAGGGCCTGGCCAGCTTCGGCGACGACCGCGTGTTCATCGAGAAGTTCATCGAGAGTCCGCGCCATATCGAGATCCAGGTGATGGGCGACCAGCACGGTAACATCGTCTATCTCGGCGAGCGCGAATGCTCGATCCAGCGCCGCCACCAGAAGGTCGTGGAAGAGGCGCCGTCGCCCTTCGTCACGCCCGAGATGCGCAAGGCGATGGGCGAGCAGGCCGTCGCGCTGGCCGCGGCGGTCGGCTATTTCAGCGCGGGCACGGTCGAGCTGATCGTCTCGGGCGCCGACAGCTCGGGCAAGGGTTTCTACTTCCTCGAGATGAACACCCGGCTCCAGGTCGAGCATCCCGTCACGGAATGCATCACCGGCCTCGATCTGGTCGAGCTGATGATCCGCGTCGCCGCGGGCGAGCCGCTTGGCTTTACCCAGGACGACGTCACGCTCACCGGCTGGGCGATCGAGAACCGCGTCTATGCCGAGGACCCCTATCGCGGCTTCCTGCCCTCGATCGGGCGGCTGGTGCGGTATAACCCTCCTGCGAGCACTGAGACGCCCTATCATGAAGTCCCCCTCCCGCTTGCGGGAGGGGTTAGGGGAGGGCCTGTCACGGACTCCGCCTCCGACAGGACAGGCCCTCCCCCGACCCCTCCCGTCAACGGGAGGGGAGAAGAAGCGGACGGCGAAGCCTATGTCCGCGTCGATGACGGCGTGCGCGAGGGCGGCGAAGTCTCGATGTTCTACGACCCGATGATCGCCAAGCTGATCACCTGGGCACCGACGCGCGAGGAAGCGATCGACACCCAGATCGCGGCGCTCGACGCGTTCGAGATCGAGGGGCCGGGCAACAATATCGACTTCGTCTCGGCGCTGATGCAGCATCCGCGCTTCCGCGAAGGCGCGCTGACCACCGGCTTCATCGCCGAGGAATATCCCGATGGTTTCCACGGCGCGCCGGCATCGCCCGAACTGGTCCGCAGTCTCGCCGCCATCGCCGCCTTTGCCGCGACCGCCGAGGCCGACCGCGCGCGGCGGATCGACGGGCAGCTTGGCAAGCGGCTCCAGCCGCCGTCCGACTGGGTGGTGAAGATCGGCGATGCCGAGCATGCGGTGACGATCTCGCCCGACGGCCTCACCGTCGATGGCGAGGAGCTGGACATTGCGCTCGAATATACGCCGGGCGACCGGGTGGTCGAGGCGGAGATCGGCGACGAAATACTGATCGTGAAGATCGCGCGCGCCGGCGCCGGGTTCCGCCTGACCACACGCGGCGCCTCGCACCAGGCGCGTGTGCTGCCCGCGCATGTCGCGCCGTTCGCGAAACACCTGATCGAGAAGATCCCGCCCGACCTGTCGAAATTCCTGCTCGCGCCGATGCCGGGGCTGCTGATGCGGCTCGATGTCGCGGCGGGCGACAAGGTCGAGGCGGGCCAGCCGCTCGCCGTGGTCGAGGCGATGAAGATGGAGAATATCCTGCGCGCCGCCAAGACCGGAAGGGTCAAATCGATCAATGCGGCGCCGGGCGACAGCCTCGCGGTGGATGCGGTGATCCTGGAGCTGGAATAACCGCCGGACAGCGCTCCGCGGTGCTTGTCGGAGTATATTTTGGTCTTCGACCGGGCAAGTAACGACACTGCAAGATTGTGAAAAAGCGCGTTATTTCGGTCGTTCCGCGTTCCGGGGCGACAAATTGCGACAATATTTCGATGGACCCAAACCGGCCCCATGGCCATTTGTGCCGGTATGTTTCGCAAGCGCATCCTTCTGTTGCTCACCGTCGCCCTGCCGCTTCAGGCGTGCGTGGTCGGCCCGGATTATGCCCCGCCCGCGCCCGGTGCGCTGGGCGTGCCGGGGGGCTATTCCACCCCGGCGCCGTCGGGCCAGCCGGCCGATATCGCGGCCTGGTGGACCAGCTTCAACGATCCGCTGCTGACCTCGATCATCGACCGGGCGCGCAGCGGCAATCTCGATATCGCCCAGGCCGTGGCGCGGCTGCGCCAGGCACGCGAATCGCTGGTACAGGCCCGCGCTGCGCGGCTGCCGAGCGTCAGTGGTTCGGCCGGCTATGGCCGCGACCTGCTCGACGCGACCGGCCCGCGCGACAGTTTCTCGATCGGGGCGGATGCCTCGTACCAGGCCGATCTGTTCGGCGGCGTCAGCCGCAGCATCGAGGCGTCGCGCGCGAGCTATGCTGGCAGCGGTTATGATCTCGCCACGGTGCAGACCTCGATCGCGGCCGAGGCGGGGCGCAACTATATCCTCGCCCGCCAGGCCCAGGCCAGTCTCGCCATTGCGCGCAATTCGCTCGGCATTCAGGACGACAATCTCGAGATCAGCGGCTTCCGGGTCCAGGCCGGGCTCGTCTCCTCGCTCGATGTTGAGCAGTCGCGCGCCCAGCGTGCGCAGACCGCGGCGACCATCCCCTCGCTCGAGCAGAATTACCAGTCGGCGGTGAACCGGCTCGGCGTGCTCACCGGCCAGGCGCCGGGCGCGCTCAAGGCCGAACTCGAGGCGACCGCGCCGATTCCCGCCGGGCCGGCAACCATCGCGGTCGGCATTCCCGCCGATGCGCTGCGCCAGCGCCCCGATGTCCGCGCGGCCGAGCGTCGCCTCGCTGCCGCCACCGCGCAGATCGGGGTGGCCGAGGCGCAGCTGTATCCGGCGCTCAACATCACCGGCAATATCGGCACGGCTGCCACCTCGTTCGGCAGCCTGGCGAGTGTCGTCACCGGCGGGCTGTTCGCTGGCCTCAGCCAGCTGATCTTCGACGGCGGACGCGCTCGCGCGCAGGTCCGCTCGCAACAGGCGGCAGCCGAGGGTGCCCTCGCGCTCTACAAGCAGACCGTGCTGACCGCGCTGGAGGATGTCGAGAATGCGCTGACCGCGCTTCAGGCGGCGAAGGATCGGCAGGCGCAGTTCGTCATCGCGCTCGACGCGGCGAACAACAGCGCGATCCTGTCGCGCAGCCAGTATCGCGCCGGCCTGACCGATATCACCACGCTCAACACCAATGAGAGCGCGCTGCTCTCGGCGCAGAACGGGCTGTCCAATGCGAAGGCCGATCAGGCCCAGGCGCTGGTCCAGCTCTATCTTGCCCTTGGCGGCGGCTGGGACAGCACGACCGTGCCCCAGGCCCCGACGACACAGACTCCCTAGGAAGCATCGATGGCCGATCCGAACAGCAATGATCTCGACGAATTCCTCGGCGTGAAGACAGCGCCGGCATGGCAGCGCTACGCCAAATGGGGGGCGATTGCCGTCGGCGTGATCCTGCTCCTGCTGCTGGCGAAGAGCTATTTCGCGGGCCCCACCACGGGTGGCTATGCGACCGCCGAGGTGCGGCGCGGCTCGCTGTCGGTGACGGTCTCGGCCACCGGCAAGCTCGCCCCGACCAATCAGGTCCAGGTCGGCTCGGAGCTTTCGGGTCTCGTCACCAAGGTGGTGGCGGATGTGAACGATCGCGTGGTGGCGGGCCAGCCGCTCGCGCTGGTCGATCCCTCGCGGTTCCAGGACACGGTCAACCAGAGCAAGGCCGCGCTCGATGCGGCGGTGGCGACGGTCGGGCAGAACCAGGCGACCCTTGCCCAGTCCAACGCGCAGCTGTCGCGTCTGCAGGAAGTCAGCCGGCTGTCGGGCGGGCGCGTTCCGGCCAAGACCGAGATGGAGCAGGCAATCGCTGACCGCGACCGCGCGATCGCCAACCTGCGTGCCGCCCAGGCGAACGTGGTGTCGGCGCGTGCCGCCCTGTCCTCCAACAACACCCAGCTGACCAAGACGGTGATCCGCTCGCCGGTCAACGGCGTGGTGCTCGCGCGCCAGATCGAACCGGGCCAGACCGTTGCCGCCTCGTTCAATACACCGACGCTGTTCGTCATCGCGCAGGACCTGTCGACGATGAAGCTCGAGGTCGCGATCGACGAGGCTGATGTGGGGTCGGTGAAACAGGGCCAGCAGGCGACCTTCACGGTCGATGCGTTCCCGGGCAAGACCTTCCCCGCCTCGATCACGCGGGTCGATCTCGGATCGAACCTCAGCGCGCAGACGACCACGACGACGACCACCACGACGGCGCAGGTCGTGTCCTATGGCGCCACCTTGAGCGTCGCCAATGCCGATCAGCAGCTTCGCCCCGGCATGACCGCGACCGCCGACATCGTGACCAATGCGCGCAACAACGTGCTGCTCGTCCCCAATGCGGCGCTACGCTTCACGCCGACTGTCGACACGCCCGCGGCGTCCGCCAGCGGCGGCATCGCGGGCGCTCTCGTCCCGACCCGGCGGCGTGGTGGCGCGGGTGCGCCGCGCACCGCGACAATCGGCGCCGGGGCGAAGCAGACCGTCTATATCAAGGGTGAGGACGGCAAGCCCAAGCCAGTCGAGATCACCACCGGCGTGACCAACGGCACCGTGACCGAAGTGGTCGGCGGTGGCCTGAAGCCCGGCGACCAGGTCATCACCGGCCAGCTCAGCGGCGACAGTTCGAAGAGCGGCAGCGGCCAGCGGCGGCGCTCCGGCGCGGGCGGTGCTGGTGGGGTCGGTGCAGGCGGTGGGCAGCGCAGTGGCCAGTGAAACGCCAGCGGAGGGTCCGCTGCCCCTTATTCGGCTGCGCAAGATCACCAAGACCTATGGCGTAGGCCCGACCGCGTTCAGGGCGCTGAAGGGTGTAGATCTCGACATCCAGCAGGGCGATTTCATCGCGGTGATGGGCGCGTCCGGCTCGGGCAAGTCGACCACGATGAACATTCTAGGCTGCCTCGACGTGCCGAGTTCGGGCACCTTCCTGTTCCGCGGCCATCATATCGAGACGCTCGGCCGCGACGAGCGCGCGCTGCTGCGCCGGCGTTATCTCGGCTTCGTGTTCCAGGGCTTCAACCTGCTGGCGCGCACCACCGCGCTGGAGAATGTCGAGCTGCCCCTGCTCTATCGCGGCGATCCCAAGAAGGAACGCCATGACGCGGCGATGGCGGCGCTCGACAAGGTCGGGCTGGCGAAATGGTGGGATCATACGCCGGCGGAACTGTCGGGCGGACAGCAGCAGCGCGTGGCCATCGCCCGCGCGATCGTGACCTCGCCCGACGTGCTGCTTGCCGACGAGCCGACCGGCAACCTGGATTCGGAGCGGTCGGTCGAGATCATGGAATTGCTCAGCGGCCTCAACCGCGATGCCGGCATCACCGTGCTGATGGTGACGCACGAACCAGACATGGCGGCGTTCGCGCGCACCATCGTGCATTTCAAGGACGGGCTGGTCGAGCGAATCGACAGCAAGCACCATGAAGGGGAGCAGGTGTCGTGAGGCGTCTCACTTCTTCATCCCCCTCCCGCTTGCGGGAGGGGCTAGGGGAGGGCCTGTCAACCAGCGCTCCGCTCTCCTTCGGACAAGCCCTCCCCCGACCCCTCCCGCAAGCGGGAGGGGAGTAAGTAAGATGCTCGCCACCACCTTCCTCCTCGCGATCCGCTCGATCCTGCGTCACAAGCTCAGGTCGTTCCTGACCACGCTCGGCATCATCATCGGCGTCGGCGCGGTCGTCACCATGGTGACGCTCGGCCAGGCGACCACCGCAGCGGTGCAGAAACAGATCGCCGCGCTCGGCACCAACGTGCTGCAGGTCCGTCCCGGCCAGGGCTTCGGCCGTGGCGGCGGCGGTCCGCGTCCGGCCGATTTCAAGCCGGAGGACGTCACCGCGATCAAGGACCAGATCGCCGGCGTCACCGCGGTCGCGCCCCAGGCGCAGACCACCGCGACGGCGATCTATGAAGGCGCCAACTGGTCGACTACGATCAACGGCACCACGCTCGGCTATTTCGAGGTCCAGCCCTGGCCGCTGACCGCGGGCCGGCTGTTCACCACGACCGAGGAGCAGGCAGGCAAGAGCGTCTGCATCATCGGCAGCACGGTCGCGCAGAATCTCTATCGCGGCGGCGCGGCGGTGGGCACGCGCATGCGCATCGGCGGCATCTCCTGCGACGTGATCGGCGTGCTCTCGACGCGCGGCCAGGCTGGCTTCGGCGGCGACCAGGACGATGTGGTGATCATGCCATTAAAGGCCGTGCAGCGCCGCTTCATCGGCAGCACTGACGTGCGCCTCATCCTGGTCGGCGTCGACGAGGCCTATTCGACCGCAACGGTGCAGACCGGGATCGAAGGCCTGATGCGCGAGCGGCGCAACATCACCGGCAGCAAGACCGACGATTTCAACATCTTCGACACCAAGCAGATTTCCGACACGCTGACCGGCACCACGACCCTGCTGACCAGCATCGTCACCGCGGTGGCGGCGATCTCGCTGCTGGTCGGCGGGATYGGGATCATGAACATCATGCTCGTGTCGGTGACCGAACGGACCCGCGAGATCGGCATCCGCCTCGCGATCGGCGCGGTGGCGCGCGAAGTGCTGCTGCAGTTCCTGGTCGAGGCAGTGGCGCTGTCGTGCCTCGGCGGGCTGATCGGCCTGGTCGTGGCGCAGATCGCGATCGTGTCGCTGGCGCCGCTGATGAAGGTGAGCTGGATCTTCGTGCCGCAGATCAACGTGCTGGCGTTCGGGATATCGGCGGTGATCGGCGTGGTGTTCGGCTATTTCCCGGCACGGCGGGCGGCGTCGCTGAACCCGATCGACGCGCTACGGCACGAGTAAGATCCTCCTCGTACCAGGGAGGATTGAAGGCTTAGAAAACCAACCCCCGCAGCCTTTCCAGATCCTCCGGCGTATCGATATCGATCAGCTCCGCCGGCGACGTCACGACATGCCGGCCTTTGCGGACCAGATCGCGGGCGCCGGCATCGCCTTCGAGCGTCAGCAGGAAATCGAATTGCCCGGCACCGAACACGGCGGGCGGGCAGGGGCGGATGCCGTCGCTCGACGCGACCACCGAATGCCGCGAGTCCACCGCTTCGAGCAGGTGATAGACATGCGAGGCGGTGACGCGTGGCATGTCGGCGAGCGCGATCAGTACTGCCTCGGCACCCTCGTCCCGGGCGGATTGCACGCCGAGCTTCACGGAGCGCGACATGCCGATCATTGGCTCGTCATTGTGGATCACCTGATAGCCCCGGCTGGCGAAGTCGAGGTCAGTGCCGTTCTTCACCACGATGCGCGACTGGAACGGGATGTCCTCGAACGCCGTCACCACATGCATCGCCAGCGGATGGCCGAGGAATGTCTGCTCGAGCTTGTCCAGATCGCCGAAACGCTCGGAGCGCCCGGCCGCGAGCAGGATCAGCACGGTCTTCTCGACATGGATCATGCGTGTTTGCCGTCCCTTGAATTGAAGGCCCCGACCATTGCCGCCGCGATCGACAGCGCGATCTCGGCCGGGCCGATCGCGCCGATGTCGAGGCCGACCGGCGCATCTATGCGGTCGATATCCTGCGCACCAACCCCCTGGGCGGCGAGCCGTTCCCGGCGCGCGGCGTGGCTGCGGCGGGAGCCGAGCGCGCCGACATAAGCGGTCGGCGCGGAGAGGGCGGCGAGCAAAGCGGGGTCGTCGATCTTGGTGTCGTGGCTGAGCGTTACCACGGCGGTCGAGGGGCCGGGCGCATAGGCGGCGACGGCTTCGTCCGGCCAGCGATCGTCGAGGGTGACCCCGGGGAAACGCTCTTCGGTGAGGAAACGCGCTCTCGGATCGATCACCACGGTGTCGATCCCCAGCTCGCGCGCGAGGCCGGCCAGGGCCTGGGCGATCTGTACCGCCCCGACGATCAGCAGCCGGCGCGGCGGATCGTAGCGGTTGAGGAAGGCAGAGCCGGTCTCGAGCGGCCGGGCGTCGCTATGGCCGGTTTCGAGATCCGTCGCGACGGTCAGCGCCTGGCCGGCATCGCGTGCCTCGGCGATGCGGTCGAACAGCTCGGGGTCGAAGCCCTCGGCCGAGACCGGCTGGACCATCACCGCGATCTCGCCGCCGCAGGGCAGGCCGACTTCCCAGGCAGCGGCATCGGCCACGCCGTACGTCTTCACCTGGAACGGCGCACCGGCGATCACCTCGGCGGCGGTGGCGAGGATGTCGCTCTCGACGCAGCCGCCCGAGACCGAGCCCTCGAACCGGCCATCGGCATGCACCAGCATATGGCTGCCGCGCGGGCGCGGCGCCGACCCCCAGGTCGAGACGACCGTGGCGATCGCCATCGGTGCGCCTTTCCACGCGGCGGCGGCGGTCAGGACGGTGTCGTTATCGGCCATAAACTTCCTTCGTCATGCTGAACTTGTTTCAGCATCCATGCGCGGCCAATTGATCCAAGAGCGGCGCCCGAGAGGCAGATGGCCGCGCATGGACCCTGAAACAAGTTCAGGGTGACGGATGTGTGGGATCATATCGGCGGCAACCCGGCCAGCACCTTGTCGAGCGTCATCGGGAAGTCGCGCACCCGTACCCCGCAGGCATTGTAGATCGCGTTGGTCACCGCCGCCCCGGCGCCGGAGATGGTCAGCTCGCCCAGACCCTTCGCGCCGATCGGGTTGGCGTGACGGTCATGGTCCTCGATGAAATGGACGTCGAGATGCGGCACATCGGCGTGCACCGGCACATGATATTCGCCGAGATCATGGTTGACGAACAGGCCGTAGCGCTGGTCGATCTCGGCGCCTTCCATCAGCGCATAGCCGATGCCCCAGATCATGCCGCCGATCGCCTGGCTGCGCGCGGTCTTGGCGTTGAGGATGCGGCCCGCCTCGAACACGCCGAGCATGCGCCGCACCTGCACCGCGCCGGTTACGGCATTGACCGCGACTTCGGCGAACTGCGCGCCGTGCGCTGCCTGGCTATAGGTGCGCGCGTTCCTGCCCTGGCTGATCTTGCCCATCGCGACGATCGGCTTGTCGCCGACCAGGGCGTCCAGCGCGACGCGGCGGTTGCCGGCGATGGCGTGGCCGTCCTTCAGCGTCATGTTTTCCGGCGTCGTCTCCATGCGTTTCGCCAGCTCGGCGACCAGATCCTCGCAGGCCAAAGCCACCGACGATCCGGCGCTCGCCGCGCCGAACGATCCGCCCGATCCGGCGCCGGGCGGCAGATCGGTATCGCCAAGCTTCACGTCCACGCAGCGGATCGGCAGGCCGAGCGACTCCCCCGCGATCTGGGCGAGGATGGTGTAGGTGCCGGTGCCGATATCGGTCATGTCGGTCTCGACCGTGGCGCGGCCGTCAGTGCCGAGCGTCACCCGCGCCTGCGAATCCACCAGCAGGTTGATGCGCACCGCCGCCGCCATGCCCATGCCGATCAGCCATTCGCCGTCGCGCACCGATCCGGGCGTCGGTTCGCGCCGCGCCCAGCCGAACAGCGCGGCGCCCTGGTCGAGGCATTCGACCAGGCGCCGGGTCGAGAAGGGCTGGCCGGTGGTCGGAGCGGTCTCGGGCTCGTTGAGCTTGCGGAAATCGACCGGGTCGCGGCCGAGCTGTTCGGCCAGTTCGTCGATCGCCGTCTCCAGCGCGAGCATGCCGACCGCCTCGCCCGGTGCGCGCACCGCGCCGGCCTGGACCATGTCGAGCGTCACCACCTTGTGGCTGAAATGCCGGACCGGCGCGGCGTAAAGCGGGATGGTGCCGAGCGCGACCGGCTCCATGAAGCCGCCGTCCGGGCCCTGGCTCACCACGCTGTCATGCCCGATCGCGGTCAGCCTGCCGTCGGCATCGGCGGCGAGGCGGATGCGCTGATGCGTGTCGGTGCGGCGATAGACATTGTGGAACAGCTGGGCGCGCGCCATCGCGATCTTGACCGGCCGGCCGATCCGCTGCGCGGCAATGGCCGCCATCACTGCCTCCGGCCCGAGCATCTTTCCGCCGAATCCGCCGCCGATATAAGGCGAGATGATGCGAACGTCGTCGGCCTTGATGCCCAGAGCCGCGGCGAGGATCGGCTTTGCCGCGTTGAGGATCTGCAGGCTCGAATAAAGGGTGAGCTTGCCTTCGTCCCACACCGCGATCGAGGCATGCGGCTCCATTGCCGCATGGACCTGATTGGGTGTGGCATAGATCTGGTCGATGCTGGCCGCCGCGCCTGCCATCGCGGCGTCGATATCGCCGATCGCCATGTCCTGCAGCCGCGAATCCTTGGGCGGGCCGCTTGCCTCGGCGACATTGGCCATGGTGTCGAACCGGCCCTCTTCCGCCTCGATGGTCACCCGCACGGCACGCGCCGCGTCGCGCGCTGCCTCGAAGCTGGTGGCGATGGCGGCGCCAAGTATCTGATCCCAGTGATCGATCTCGCCATTGCCCGCATGGGCCGGCGTGAAGGCGGCGGCCTGGCGCGGAATGCGGGGATCGTCGACAAGGATGTCGATCACGCCGGGCAGGGCACGCGCGGCCTCCACGTCGAAGCCGGTTACCTTGCCCTTGGCGGCCGGCGCGGTGATCAGATAGCCATAAGCGACATTGTCGATCCGGTGCTCATAGCCATAGGTCGCCGCGCCGGTGACCTTGAGCACGCCCTCGACCCGGTCGAGACCCTTGCCCAGCACGTCCTGCACCCCGCGATCGAGCGCGAGGCCGGGGTGATCGGCGTCCATCTTATAGTCGGTCATCGTAACTCCACCACTTGCCCGACCGCTCCATCTCCGTTCGCCCTGAGCTTGTCGAAGGGCTGCTCTTCCTTTCTGGCCAAGAGGAAGGACAGTGCTTCGACAAGCTCAGCACGAACGGAAAAAGAAGTCATAAATCCGGCAACCCCGCCAGCAGCTTGTCGAGCGTGATCGGAAAGTCGCGCACGCGCACGCCGCACGCATTGTAGATCGCGTTCGCCACCGCCGCGCCTGCGCCGCAGATACCCAGCTCGCCGATACCCTTGGCGTGGAGCGGGTTGGTGTGCACGTCGCGCTCGGTGAGGAAGGTCACCTCGATATGCGGCACGTCCGCATGCGCCGGCACGTGATATTCCGCGAGGTCGCGGTTGACGATCTTGCCGTTGCGCGGATCGTGGATCAGGTCCTCGGTCAGCGCGGCGCCGATGCCGAAGATCATGCCGCCGATCGCCTGGCTGCGCGCGGTCTTGGCGTTGAGGATGCGCCCCGCGGCGAACACGCCCAGCATACGCCGCACCCGCACCTCGCCGGTCACGGCATTGACCGCGGCCTCGCAGAAATGCGCGCCATAGGCGGCCTGGCGTGTCTCCTTCGCCTGCCCGCCGGGAGAGATTTCCCCGGTCGCCTCGATCCCGTCGCCGACCAGTGACCCGATCGGCACGCGGCGATTCTCCGCGATGGCAAAGCCGTCCTTCAGGGTCAGCGCCTCGGTCGCGCAGTCCATCGCCTCGGCGATCCGCGCGCGCAGCGCCTCACAGGCGAGATAGACCGAGGACCCGCTCGAGGTCGCGCCGTACGATCCGCCCGACCCAGCGGCGGGCGGGAAATCGCTGTCTCCCAGCCGTACCTCGACCCGGTCCGCCGGCAGCCCGAGCATCTCGCCGGCGATCTGGCCGAGGATGGTGTAGCTGCCGGTGCCGATATCGGTCATGTCGGTCTCGACCAAGGCCTTGCCTTCGGGCGTGATCGCCACGCGCGCCGCTGAGGGCCGCAGCAGATTGCTCCGCGCCGCCGCGGCCACGCCCATGCCGATCAGCCATTCGCCCTCGCGCCGCGTGCCGGGCGTCGGGTCGCGCTGGTCCCAGCCGAACTGCGCGGCGCCCTCGTCGAGGCAGCGGCTCAGCTGACGGGTCGAAAAGGGCACGCCGGTTTCCGGATCGGCTTTGGGATCGTTGCGTTTGCGCAGCTCGACCGGATCGAGGCCCGCCGCTTCGGCCAGCTCGTCCATCGCGCCTTCCAGCGCGAGCATGCCGCTGCCTTCGCCCGGCGCGCGCATCGACCCCGACAGGAGCCGGTCGAGGCTGACCATGTCGTGCGTGATCAGCCGGCTGGCGCCGCCATAAAGGAAATGCGTCGCCACCCCGGCGGGCTCGAAATAGGGCTCGCCGGGCAAGTTGCTGCAGATCGTCTCATGCCCGATCGCGGTCAGTATGCCGTCTTCGTCCGCGCCTAGGCGGACGCGCTGTTCGGTATCGGAACGTCGGATCGTCGTCTCGAACACCTGAGGCCGAGACATCACAGCCTTGACCGGGCGCCCGACCGCTTTCGACGCGATCGCCGCCGCGACCGCCTCGGGCGCAAGGCCGAGCTTCGAGCCGAAACCGCCACCGACATAACGCGACACCAGCCGTACCTGCTCCGGCTTCAGTCCCAGCGCATCGGCCAGTTGCAGCCGGTTATGGGCCACCACCTGATAGGAGCCATGGACCGTCAGCCTGTCGCCGTCCCAGGACGCGATCGAGACATGCGGCTCCATCGCCGCGCTGCTCTGGCTCGGCGTGGTCCAGATGCGATCGACGGACCAGGCAGCCTTGCGCATTGCGTCATCGACATCGCCCTGCGAAAAATGGGCCGGCACCAGCCGGTCGCCCGGCTTTTCCGCTTCGCCGCGCAACCGATGGAAATCGAAGCGGCCCTCGACCGGCTCATAGTCGATCCGCACCGCGCGGGCGGCGTCGCGCGCCTGTTCGAAACTTTCCGCGACGACGATCGCGACGATCTCCCCGGCATAGCGGACATCACGCACGCCCTGAGTCGGCGCCTTCGGGTTGCCGGCCTGTTGCGGGTTGCGCAGGAAGCGGTCGAGATCGGTCACGACGTCGATCACTCCCGGCATCGCCCGCGCGGCGCTATCGTCGATCCCGGTGACCTTGCCCCGCGCGAAGGGCGCGCCGACCAGATACCCATGAGCGAGCCGGTCGAAGCGATATTCAGCCGAATAGGTCGCCGCGCCCGAGACCTTCAACGGCCCCTCGGTGCGGTCGATCCCTTCACCGATCAGCCCCTGCGCGCCATGGTCGAGCAGGCTGACCGGGACCGGCCGGTCCATCTTCAGGGCGTTGGCCCGGCTCATTCCGCCGTCAGGTCGCGCAGGCAGGCGATCAAGGTGCGGCGGGTGAGGGGGATCTTGAAGTCGTTCGACCCGTAACCCTTCGCGTCCGCCAGCAACGCATCCGCCGCCGCTTCGAACGCCGCAGTCGACGGCGCCTGGCCGATCAGCGCCGCTTCCACCGCGGGATCGCGCCACGGCATCGGCCCCAGCCCGCCGAACGCGAGCGCGGCCGAGGCGATCCTGCCGTCCTCGACGGAGACGAGCCCCGCGACCGACACCAGGGCAAAGGCATAGGAGGCGCGGTCGCGGACCTTGCGGTACAGCTGCTTGCCGGCGGGCGGCGGGGGCAGTTCGATATGGGTGATCAGCTCGCCCGGCTGGATCACCGTTTCGATATGCGGCGTGTCGCCAGGCAGCCGGTAGAAATCGCCGATCGCGATCCGCCGCCGGTCGCCGCCCGGCTGGAGCGTGACGATCACCGCGTCGAGCGCGCGCATCGCCACCGCCATGTCGCTCGGATGAGTCGCGATGCACTGCTCGCTGGTGCCGAGGATGGCGAGGATGCGGTTGAACCCGCCGATCGCCGCGCAGCCCGATCCGGGTTCGCGCTTGTTGCACGGCATGGCAGTGTCGTAGAAATAATAGCAGCGCGTCCGCTGGAGCAGATTGCCCCCGGTCGAGGCCTTGTTGCGAAGCTGCCCGGAGGCGCCGGCGAGCAACGCCCGGCTGAGCACGGGATAACCCTTGATGATGCGCGGGTCGGCGGCGAGATCGCTGTTCGGCACCAGCGCACCGATCGTCAGCCCGCCATCGGTCCGTTCCTCGATCGTGGCGAGATCGAGCCGGCTGATATCGACCAGCTTTTCCGGCGTCTCGATCTGCAGTTTCATCAGGTCGAGCAGGTTGGTCCCGCCCGCGATGAAACGCCCGCCTGCGGCTACCGCTGCCTCGGGAGTGTCCGCTTTGGCATATTCGAACGTCTTCATGAGGTGGCGACCTCGCGACCAGCGGGCGCAAGCCCGGCCACTTCGGAAATCGCGTCGACGATGTTCGGATAGGCCGAACAGCGGCAGAGATTGCCGCTCATCCGCTCCGATATCTCCACATCGGTCAGCTCGATATTGTCGAGCGCTCCGCTGACATGGCTCGGCCAGCCCTTCGCTACTTCGTCGAGCATGCCGACCGCGGAGCAGATCTGACCGGGCGTGCAATAGCCGCACTGGAACCCGTCATGCTTCACGAACGCTGCCTGGAGCGGGTGGAGAGCCTCCGCGCTGCCCAGGCCTTCGATCGTCAAGATGTCATCATCCTGATGCATCACCGCGAGCGTCAGGCACGCATTGATCCGTCGCCCGTTCACCAGGACGGTGCACGCGCCGCACTGGCCRTGGTCGCASCCCTTCTTGGTGCCGGTCAGGCCGAGATGCTCGCGCAGCAGATCGAGCAGGGATGCGCGGATATCGGGATCGGCGTCATGCTGCGCGCCGTTGATCGTGAAGTGCATGGGGTCGCCCCTCCTGGCTGATTGGGGTAACGCGTTTGGGAAGGATCGTTTCCGGTAATGGATAGCATAGTGAAACTTTTTCGTACGTCATTGCGCAAGCGAAATCTTTTGAGTTTTGCCCTTGCGCTGGCGCCTGCCGCCGCGATCGGGCAGACCGCGCCGGTGACTCAGCTTTCGCCTGCCACGCCGCTGTCGCCGCCCATCGTCATCGCGCATCGCGGCGTCAGCGGCCTGCGCCCGGAACACACGCTCGCCGCCTATGAGCTGGCGATCGAACAGGGCGCCGACTTCATCGAGCCCGATCTGGTGCCGACCAAGGACGGCGTGCTGGTCGCCCGGCATGAGAATGACATCACCGAGACGACCGATGTCGCGAAGCACCCCGAATTCGCCGGTCGCAAGACGACCAGGACGATCGACGGAGAGAAGCATGTCGGCTGGTTCACCGAGGATTTCACGCTCGTCGAGCTGAAGACCTTGCGCGCCAAGGAGCGGCTGCCGATGCTCCGCCCCGACAACATGAAATATGACGGCCAGTTCGAGATCCCGACCTTTGCCGAGGTGATCGCGCTGGCCAAGAAGCGCTCGGTCGGCGGGCGCACCATCGGCATCTATCCCGAGACCAAGCACCCGACCTATTTCGCCTCGATCGGCCTGCCGACGAACGAAAAGCTCGTCGCGCAGCTCAACGCCGCGGGCTGGAAGGATGCGAAGGCGCCGGTGTTCATCCAGTCCTTCGAGGTGAACAATCTGAAGGCGCTGCACAAGCTGACCCGCGTCCGGCTGATCCAGCTGATGGATGCGAGCGGCGCGCCGGCGGACGGCGCCGCGCCCAGCTATGCCGCGATGGCGACGCCCGAGGGACTGAAGGCGATCGCTGCCTATGCCTGGGGCATCGGCCCCAACAAGGATCTGGTGATGAAGGGCAATGAGCCGCCCTCGAGCATTGTCGCCGACGCGCACAAGGCGGGCCTGCGCGTGCATCCCTGGACCTTCCGCGCGGAGAATTTCTTCCTGCCCGCCTCGATGCGGGTCGGCATCAATCCGCGCGGCCATGGCCGTCTTTCGGACGAAATCCAGCGTTATCTGGACCTTGGCATCGACGGCTTCTTCACGGATTTCGCCGGAATCGGCGTCGAGGCCCGCGATGCCCGGGCGAGGCTCACGCGCCCACAGTGAAAGAGAATTCCATGCGCACATTCCTGCTCCCCCTGGCGGCCCTTGTTCCGCTGCTCGCCGGCGGTTGCGTCCGCACGGTGGCGAGCGTCGTCACCGCGCCGGTCAAGGTGGTGAGCAAGACCGCCGACTGGGCGACGACCAGCCAGGACGAGGCCGACCGCAACGCCGGCCGCAAACAACGCAAGGAAGACGAGAAGCGCGCGAGGGAAGAGCGCAAGGCTCAGCGCGAACAGGATCGGGAGCGGGACTAGCGCCAATCACGCCGTCATGCCGGACTTGTTCCGGCATCCATCGTGCCGCGAGAGCCGAAGCCTATGGTGTGCGGCACGATGGACCCCGGAACAAGTCCGGGGTGACGGCTGGATTTGGTTGAGCGACTACCCCCGTATCGCAACCGCCTCGGAAACCAGCCCAGCATTCGCCAGTTCGCGCTCGGCCTGCATGAAGCCATAGGCCGGCACGATCTCGCCGGTCCGGTCCGAGACCTCGCGCCAATGCGCCACGACCTGCTCGCCCGCATCCGCGCCGGCCCCGACATAATAGCCATCCGACAAGGTCACGCTTGCCGTCGCGAAATGGCCCGCGCCGGCGCAGAGGATCGCGCGTGTCGGCGCTTCCTCGCCGACCAGCGCCAGCAGGCCGGGGCTCACCAACGCCGGATCGAGCAGCTTCAGGCTCTCGTCGGCGAGCACGCCGTGCGTCATCTGGGTCGCCGCGGTGGGGGCGAGGCAATTTGCCCGGATGCCGTATTTCTCGCCCTCGATCGCCAGGGTCTGCATCAGCCCGACCAGCGCCATCTTCGCCGCGCCGTAATTGGCCTGGCCGAAATTGCCGTAGAGCCCGGACGAGGAGGTGGTCATCACGATGCGGCCGTAACGCTGCTCGCGCATGATGTCCCACACCGCCTTGCTGCAGATCGCGGCGCCCATCAGGTGCACGTCGACCACCAGGCGGAAATCGTCGATGCTCATCTTGGCGAAGCTCTTGTCGCGCAGGATGCCGGCATTGTTGACCAGAATGTCGATCCGGTTCCAGCGCGCCATGACGATGGCGACCATCGCGGCGACCGCGGCCTCGTCGGTCACCGATCCGGCGGCGGCGATCGCCTCGCCCCCGGCCGCGACGATCTCGGCGGCGACTCGCTCGGCCGCCTCGAGGCCGAGGTCGTTGACCACCAGCTTCGCGCCCTGCCGCGCGAGGAACAGCGCATGCTCGCGCCCCAGTCCACCGCCCGAACCCGTGACGATCGCGACGCGTCCCTTCAGTGACATCCCACAGCTCCCCTTCTCGTTGATCTTGCGGTGCGGAATATCGCGATTCTCATTCACTCACAAGATAGCGAATATCATTTCACGCCGGGACTGCTGGGTGGCGGCCAGCGCTTTCGGTCCGGTTGCCGATCACACGCGATGGCATCGTGGAAATGGCGCACTCCCTATAGTAAATTATATTCGTTATCGGGAGCAGGTCATGTCGAACTTGAAGCTCGTGGTTGGAGCGTTGTCTCTTTGTTTGTCTGGTTTATTCAGCCCCGCTACCGGGCAGACCGTTGCCACCCGCCCTGACGCTCCCGTACCGGCGACGTGCCATTTCTCCCGTCCCGCCCGTCTCGTCACGGCGATGCGTGATGCCCCCGAGATTGCTGCAGAATTCAAAAGGCAGAAGCTTGACATGGCTGATGTCGGGGAACGATTCATACCGTTCGACGTGGAAGACAACGCGTCGAAGGGATTGCCCCATCGCCAGTTCGTTCGCGCCTATTTCTTCGATGATCGAGCGATTGTTTGGTATTATCAAGGGGGATACGCCACCATCTTTCATGTCGTCGAACTTCGCACTCTGGGCGACACGGACGGATCGGCACCGATTCTTCGTCTTACGGGAACGGCGCTCGGTGGCCCGCTTTGCGTCGCAACACAGGCCATTCTGGATGGCGTTATCGGCCAGTCGGGCTGGTAGGCGGCGCTGAATGGGGCGCTGCCGTCTCGCCTATTTAGCGTAGTTTCGGTGACAGTTTACTAAATAGCCTATTTAGTAAAATGTGACCGAAACWGGATGCGCCGTTCAAGTGCCCGGGGCGAACACGCGCAGCCGGTGGCCATCGGGATCGAGCGCGACGAAGGTAGTACCGAAGCTCATCTGTGTCGGAGCCTGAAGGATCGGCACGCCGCGCTGCTGCCAGTCTGCATGAATCGCCTCGACGCTGGTCCCATCGGGGACCGCAAAGGCAATCTCGCTGGCGCCGGTCTGGCCGCTGCTCTTCGGCTCGACCGTCTCGCGCCCCCACAGGCCAAGCATGACTCCGTCTCGCAACGGCAACATGGCAAAGCCCGGCTTTTGCTCGATGATCGGGATGTCGAGCAGTGCATGGTAGAAGGCGGCGCTGGCTGCATCGTCTTCGACGTGAAGCAGCAGGAAGCTGAAATCCGGCATGATGGTCTCCTCTGGCCGGCGGAGGCGGGATCGCCCGCCGGCCAGAATGCTTTACGCAATCATGCTGTCAGTTTCTGTCAGCAGTCAGGCCGTGGTCATTGCTCGGGGATATTGCGCACCATCCGCCAATCCTTGAGCAGCGAGGCACGCCGGCGCGGGTAGCGGCCTGGCGTCACGTCGAGCGCAGTGATCCGGTCGGTCCTGAAATGGCGATAGCCCCCGCGCAATTCGCACCATGCCACGACGACCCGCACGCGATCGTAAAAGGCCAGCGCAAAGGGCCAGATCGCGCGCTGGGTGGCGAGCCCCTGTTCGTCGGCATAGGCGATCTGCACCCTTCGTTCGGACCGGATCGCCTCGCGGATCGCGGCAAGCTCGGTATCTCCGGCGGCGATCGGCTCACCCGGCCCGATCAACAGGCCCGATGCGTCGATACTGTCCTTCAGGTCGTCGGGAAGCACCGCACCGATCTTGGCGAGCACGTTGCGCGCAGCCTTGCCCAGAAGCCCGTCCGCCCGTTCCGAAACCCAGCGCGACCCGAGCACCAGCGCCTCGATTTCCTCCTCGGAGAACATCAGCGGCGGCAGCATGAAGCCCGGGCGGAGCACATAGCCGACGCCCGCTTCGCCATCGATGTGCGCGCCCTGTGCCTTCAGGGCATCGATGTCGCGATACAGCGTCCGCAAGGATATGCCGAGTTCTTCCGCCAGCACGGCGCCCGCAACGGCGCGCCGATGACGGCGCAACACCTGAATCAGGTCGAGAAGCCGTTGCGCGCGCGACAAGGGGCACCTCCAGTCGTTGTCTGGTCCCGCTGCCATAATGTGGCAGCAGGTGCAGTCAAATCTCAAAGCGCCAGTTCGAGCACCTCCTCGCGAGCGCGATCGACGTCAGGCATGCGATAGTGCTGCTCTTCGATCGCCGCGAGGCGGGACGGAACGATCTCTGCACTGGAGACGCCATAGAGCTTCTGAAAGTTCATGATGAGAGGCTGCCACCTGGCGGGATCGATCCGGTTCTCGTGACCGTCCATGAGCAGGCCGGGATGCACGTGAACACGGGTGATGCGCACTTCGAAGGCCGAAATCAGTCCGGCGACCTGGGGGTCGTCGGCCATGATGTCGTGGCGCGCCGCCACCACGGCTTCCAGCTGGATGGGACATTCCAAGACGCGCGGTGCGGTCACGGTCTGCGATGCGATCGGCGTCACGCCGGCTGCTTCGAACTTGCGAGGCTCATAGGCGTAACCCAGACGCTGCTTCAGGTCGGGTATGGACTCGGTGCCGGTGAGACGCGCCAGCCTGTTCACTGCGTCCGCCTGGGCGGGTGACGCCAGGTTGAGCACGCACTGCCCCGTCCGGATCATGTTCTGCGGTGTCTGCGACGACGTCTGGAGGCCGAGCATGGCACGCCAGCCGAGCCACCATGCCGACGACATCGGCGCAAGATTGGCCGTGCCGTCCTCATTCTGCGTGCTGATAAGGACCACGGGCGTGCCGAAATAGAGGATCGCGGGTTCGATCGTCACATGGGGATCGTTCATGAGAGGCTCCGTCGCTTGAGGATGAGCCGCCTATGGGATCCTATGGGTAGCGCAGAACCCCGTTACTTGCGCTGAAAAGGGATTGTCGAAGATCGTTTCGGCACTGCGCAACGCGTCCGTCGGCGGTTCATGAAGCGGCCGCCTCAGATCGCCGTCGTACCCGAACGCTGCCGGCACAATTCCACGAAACCCGCCGCCATGAACGACGCCATGCGGTCCTTCACCGCGACGAAGTCGTCCGACTTGCACAGGCCGCCCGACAGCTTGTCGATGCGCCCGGTGCGCGCCAGCGTCAGCATCAGCGCGCCGGTGACGAAGTGATAACCCCAGAAGATGTCGGCCTCGGCGCAGTCGGGCAGGGCCTTTTTCAACAGGCTGATCAGGCGCAGTACGACGGGGTCGAAATGCGCGTCCATCAGTTCCGCGCCCCATTCGGGCACATTGGCTACCTGCGCGCCGAGCGCGGCGTAGTTCTTCCAGCCCTCGCCGCCCTCGATATAGAGGTCAAGATCGGTATCGAGGAACGCGCGGAGCGCCCCCTCGACGCTCGGCTTGCCGCCGGTCGCGGCGTCATATTCGTCGAGCGCCTTCATCCGCCGCTCGCTCGTCACCACCGCGCGCCTGGCGAACACCGTGTCGAACAGCGTCTTCTTGTCGTCGAAATAATAGTTGAGCAGCGTGTGGTGAACGCCCACGCTTTTCGCGACATCCTTCAGGGTCACCCCGTACAGGCCATGTTTCGAGAAGAGATACTCGGCCGCGTCGAGGATCTGCTCCATCATCTCGGCGCGCTGTTCCGCCTTGGTGGAACGCCGGCGGGGTGTAACGTCTTCGGGCAATGAGCGCCTTTCTGTCTTGCCGTGGCTGGCGTCGGGCCAGCCGGCAGCTGGACCGTGGCTCAAACGCCGCCATATTCCGATCTCAACCGTATCTTGTCGATCTTGCCCGTCGACGCCAGAGGCATGTGCCGCAGGCGCACGATCGCGTCGGGGATCCACCAGGGCGCGACCCGGCCCTTGAGCGGCGCGAGCAGCGCTTCGTCGCTCATCGCCTGATGGTCGCGCATCTCGACCAGCAGGATCGGGCGCTCGCCCCATTTCTCGTCCTGGCGGCCGATCACCGCTGCTAGCGACACTTCGGGCAGGGCGCCGACCACGGCCTCGATCTCGGCCGGGTTGATCCATTCGCCGCCCGATTTGATCAGGTCCTTGGCCCGCCCGGTGATGATCAGGTTGCCGTCGGCGTCGATCCGCGCGAGATCCCCCGTCCCGAACCAGCCATCCGCGTCAGTCGCGCTTTCCTCCTGCCCGAAATAGCGCTCGACCACCGCCGCGCCGCGCACGCGCAGATGCCCTTCGGGTCCGCGCTGCTGGGGCAGGGCGACCCCATCGGCATCGACCAGCAACAGATCGACCCCGATCGCCGGGCGACCCGCCAGCGCGGCGGACCGCGCCGGATCATTGGGCAGGGATACCGTGCCCGATGGCGACAGCTCGGTCATGCCCCAGCTCGTCTGGATGGTGACGCCCAGCCGGCGCTCGATCCGCTCCATCAGCGCCGGCGGCAGCGGCGCGCCGCCCATGATGATGCGCTGCAGCGACGGAACCTCGCCACCGGTCGCCTCCAGATGCTCGACCAGGCCGAGCCATACGGTAGGCACGCCCACGGCGATTGTCACCTCCTCGGCGGCGATCAGCCGCGCGAGGCTGGCACCGTCCATCTGCCGGCCGGGCAATACCAGCTTGCCGCCCGCCGCGGGCACCGCGAAGGGCAGGCCCCAGGCATTGGCATGGAACATCGGCACCACCACCAGCACGCTGTCGACGCCGGAGATCGCCATCACATCGGCCTGCAACAGGCGCAGCGTGTGGAGGAAGCTCGACCGGTGGGTATAGGTCACGCCCTTGGGGGCGCCGGTCGTGCCCGAGGTGAAGCACAGGCCGGACGGCGCGGTCTCGTCGAAGCCGCCCCAGGCGACATCTGCGCAGGCCTCGGCAATCAGCGGCTCGAGGGCGAGCACGGAGGCCGCGCCGGCCTTGAGCTGAGTCGTGCCGTCGATGACGAGCACGCAGTCGATCGCCGGTACCCGCTCGACGATCTGGGCGGCGAGCGGCATCAGGTCGGCGCTGGCGATCAGGATGCGCGCGCCCGATTGCTCGACCATCGCGCCGAGCTGCGCACCGGTCAGCCGCGGGTTGAGCGTGTGGCACACCGCGCCCATGCCCATGACTGCATACCAGGCCTCGACATGCGCCTGGCTGTTCCAGGCAAGCGTCGCGACCCGGTCGCCGGTCCGCACGCCGAGCCCGGCCAGCACCGCCGAGACGCGCTGGCTGCGCTCGAGCAGCCCGGCATAACCGATCCGGTCGACCCCGCCATCCTCACGCGCGGTGACGACTTCGCGACGGGGGTGCCATTTGGCGGCGTGTTCTAGGAACTTGTCGAGCGTCAGGTCGAACGGCTGCATTTCTCCGTCGATCATTTGCAGGTCGCCGCCTTTGCCAGAACCGGGGAGAAGACGCCGGTATTCCAGTTCCATGGCTGGTCGCCCGCCGCCCGCCGGCGGCACACCGCCGCTTCGTGCAGCGCGAACATCCCTGGGAACAGCTTCCTGCCCGGCGTCGGCGCCTGGGCGAAGGCCATGTAATTCGCGTCCTTGCCATAAGGCTGCCAGGCGGGCTGGTCCTTGGCGACGGGATCGCCGGTGGTCGCAAACGACACCCAATAGCTCATCATCGCATCGGACAGGCGCCGCTCGGCCAGCGCGTCGGGCACCTTGGGCCAATAAGGCGGGGTCTGGCCGGCCGTGCCGAAGACATAGGGCAGTTCCGAGGCGTGGAAGGCGTGCAGTCCATTGTCGTCCGCGGCAGGATAACCATGGTCGAACAGATAGAGATAGCCGCGCTGGCCGATCGCGGTCTGGCCGATCGCGAGCCGGGTCGATGTCCAGCCGTAAAGCGCGTCGCGGGTGTTGGCGAGCATGCTCTCGTCGATCGTGGCCGAGGGATAGAGCGCGAGATAATAATCGGCGAGATCGCCATAGCGGCTGCGGATCGCTGCCTCATAGGCTGCGGCATTCGCCGGCGCCGGCGGCAGCAGGATGCGCAGCGAGCGGATCTCGCCGCTGTTGAAGCCGGCGAGAACCGGCACCGGAGCCTGCTCGCCGCGATCCCAGGTGTCGACGAGCTGGCGGGTCAGCACCTTGCCGTCGATCGCGCCCCAGGGGCCATAGCCCTTGGCCGCCGCGGTGTCGGTGATCTTCTCCGCGTCCATCGCGCGCAGCGCCGGCAGGTCGGCGGCACCCAGCACGGTCATTGCCTGAACGCCCGCGGCTTCGGCGGAGGGCGTTCCGTGCGCCGTCTGCTTCAGCTCTGGCGTGGAGATCATATAGGCGCTTTCGGCGATCGCCTTGTGGAACAGCCCGCGCGCCCGCGGCGAGGCCATCAGGTACATCACGCTCAGCCCGCCCGCCGATTCCCCGGCGATCGTCACGTTACCGGTGTCACCGCCGAACGCGCCGATGTTGCGCTTCACCCATTCCAGCGCCGCGATCTGGTCGAGCAGGCCGTAATTGCCCGAAATGCCTTCCGCCGACTCAGCGCTCAGCGCGGGATGGGCGAGATAGCCGAGGATGCCGAGCCGGTAGTTGATCGAGACGACGACCGCGCCTTTCGCCGCCATGCGCGCACCGTCATAGACCGGCTCATGGCTGTAGCCGCTGACCAGCGCGCCGCCATGGATCCAGACGAACACCGGCAGCTTCTTCGCGTCCCTGGGCGCCCAGATGTTGAGCGTCAGGCAATCCTCGCTCATCTTCGCGGGCGGGTTGCTGTAGATGCTCGGGCCGCGCGAATGCGGCTGGACGCAGGCCGGACCGAATTCCGTCGCCTTGCGCACGCCCTGCCAGGCCGGGAGAGGGGCCGGCGCCTTCCAGCGCATCTGCCCTACCGGCGGCTGGGCATAGGGGATGCCCTTGAAGACGCTGACATTGCGCTGGACGCTGCCCTGCACGGTGCCGGCGGGAGCATCGACCGTCGCCGATTGGGCAAGCGCCGGGCCGGTGACCAGGAGAGCCGCCAGCGCGGCGAGACGATAGTGTTTCATGCGGATATCTCGACGGAGTTGCGGTTCTCGCGGCGCAGGATCCGCGCGAGCCAGAGGAAGAGCGCGATCGCGATCAGATAGAAGGGCGTCAGCGTGTACAGGGCTGATTGCAGATATTGGGCGTGGCCATGCGCCTTGAACCAGTCGCTCGCCTGGCCGACCCAGGTCGGCCCGAGCCCGAGGCCGATGAAGTTCATCACCAGCAGCAGCAGCGCCCCGGCCAGCACGCGCTGATTGGGCCTGACCTCGTCCTGCACCAGCGCGACGGACGCGGAGAGATAGAAATAGTTGAACATCATCACGACGGCGAGCAGCGCGAGCGCCAGCGGCCAGGTCGGCGCCCAGATAAAGGCGAGATAGAAGGGCATGGCGACGGCGAGCGACAGCGCGGGTGCGACGGCATAGCCCGCGCGCGAGCGTCGCGTCATGCGGTCGATCACCCGGCCGGAAATGACCATCCCGCCGCCCATGCCGACAACCAGCACCAGCGCGTACCAGATCGCGACTTCGCTCAGCACCATGCCCTTGTCGCGCATCAGGAACAGCACGGCGAAATTGCCCAGGCCATAGGTGACGAACTGGGTCGCGCCACTGCCCAGCGCCGCGAGCATCAGCACGGGATGCGAAAAGAACATGCGCACGGTCGGCCAGAACTCGGCCTTGTCAGCACCGCCCTGCACGCGCACCTGGTCGGTCGCGCCGCGTTCCGGCTCGCGCAGGAACAGCCGCACCAGCAGCGCCGTGACGATGCCGATCACGCCGATGATGATGAAGGGCATGCGCCAGCCGAACCGCTCCGCGATCGCCGCACCGAAGGCGACGCCGATCGCGGCGCCGATCGCCGGGCCGAGATTGAAGATGCCGAGCGCGGCGGCGCGCTTGCCGGGCGGATAGGTGTCGGTGATGATCGCATAGGATGGCGGCACGCCGCCGGCTTCACCGAAACCGACGAGCATGCGCGCGACGACGAGCTGCGGGTAGGTCGCGGCCATGCCGCAGGCGATCGTCGCCCCGCTCCAGATCGCGCAGGCGAGCGACAGCACGTTGACGCGGTTGGTCCGGTCGGCGAGCCAGCCGACCGGGATCGCGATGAAGCAATAGAACATCGCGAAATAGAGGCCGCCGATCAGGCCGAGCTGGCCGTCGCTGACCTGGAGCGAGTCCTGGATCGGCTTGGCGAGGATACCGATCAGCTGCCGGTCGAGGAAGTTGAGCACATAGACGAAGGTGAGCGTGATCAGCATGAGCCATGAGCGCGTGCCGACCACCCCGGTGGAACGCGCAGCGGCCGGCTCCGTCACGCCGATCGGAGGAATGGAGCCGGCCGCCACCGATCAGAGACCATAGCCGAGGCGGATGCCGATGGTGCGCGGCCTGAGCGTGCCGAACCGGCTGACGAGAAACGCTTCGGGATGGATGTAGGTGACCGAGTGATCGTCGAAGACATTCTCGACATAAAGCTGCGCCGAGATATCGCCGCGCTTCAGCCCGAAGGTCAGGTTGGTGTTCACGAATTCGTCGGTCTCGCCAAAGGTCACCAGGCGCACGGTCGGCGCGCCCGGCGTATTCGGGAACGAGCTGTTGTACGATCCGACATATTGCGCGTTCACGGCGAGGTTCGCCCGGGTTTCGTTGCCCAGATCGAAGCCATAAGAAGCATAGAGCGCGCCCTGGAGCCGCGGCGCCGATAGCCTGTGGCCGAGGACCGCGCCGGAAATCGCCGCCTCGGTCGCGCTGAGCTTGGTGATCTTCGAATCATTGTACGAGGCGTTCAGGCCGATGAACACGTCCTTGGCGGGAATGATGCCCATCTCGACCTCGAAACCCTTGCTGCGCGCGCCGCCGATATTGGTGGCGAACTGCACCGAGTCCGATACGCGATTGGCCTGCGCCTGGATATTGGTCCAGTCGATCAGATAGGCGGCGAGGTTGATCGTCACCTGGCCATTGAGGAACCGCCCCTTGGCGCCGATCTCATAGCTCTTCAGATCGTCCGACGACGCGCCATTGGGGATGATGATGTCGTTGGGATTGACCAGGCTCGGCCGTCCGGCGAACGCGTTCACGATCGGCGCGCGGAAGCCGGTGGAGAAGGTGGCATAGGTCGTCACCGACTCGGTCGGCTTGAAGCTCGCGCTGGCCTTCCAGCTCGGCTTCGAACCCGATGCCTTGACGCCCGTCACCGCGGTGTACGGCGTGAAGGTATCGAACTTCACCGGAATCTTGAGCAGCGCATAGGTAAAGTAATTCTGGCCGAACGCCGTCGCGAGATAGCCGCCCGGCTCAGTGAATCCCTGAGCTGAGGTACGTCCGTAGCGCATACCGCCAGTCAGCCAGAACTTGCTTGAGAAGCGATAGGTCAGCTCGCCGAATCCGGCCAGTTCCTCGCTGATCTGATGGGTATATTGCTTCTGATAATATTGGTCGGGCAGGCCGGTCAGGCCGCGCGCCTGCAGGAAGGGAAGGCTGGACCGGTAGAAATAATCCACGTCGCGGCGGCGGTTCAGATAGAAGCCGCCCAGCACGAACTGGAGCGGGCCGTCGAGCGACGAGACCAGCCGGGTCTCCTGCACGAACACCTTGTCATAGGCATTGGCGTCCAGGCCGAAGGCGATCGGCGCGCCGACAAAGGATCCGGGCGCGAAGGTGCCCGCGAGATCGACCCAGAAACGCTGGTCGAACTTCGAATAGGTCGACGAACTGGTCAGCTTGGCAAAATCGAAGTCGTAATCGAGCGTGCCGTTGATCACCGTCTGCTTGCCGGTAAAGCGGTCGGGCTGGTCCGACACGCGCTTCTCGCGACCCAGCGACGGGCTGGTCAGCGAGGAATCCTTGGGATCGCTGTTCTCGTACGAGCCGAGCAGCTTGATCGACAGCCGGTCGGTCGGCCGCCACAAGGCGACGAGGCGGCCGCCCCAGTCGATCAGCTTGTTCGAATTGTGGACGCCGGTGCCGACATTGTCGAGATAACCGTCTTCATGGCGATAGAAGCCGACGCCGCGGATCGCGAGCTTGTCACTCACGACGGGGATGTTGACCATCACATTGTAGCGCTGGCGCACCGAATCCGATCCGGTCAGGCCGATATCGGCGAGCGCGGAATAATCGAACTCGTGAAGGTTCGGGCTCTTGGTCAGGATGCGCATGGCGCCCGACAGCGAGCCCGATCCGAACAAGGTGCCCTGCGGCCCGCGCAGGAACTCGACACGCTCGACGTCGAACAGATTGGGATCGACCACCGTGGTGTTGCCGATGGTCGAGACCGGCAGTTCGTCGATATAGACGGCGACCGAGCTTTGCAGATTGGCGTTGTACCCGTTGGTGGCGATGCCGCGCGCGGTGAAATTGTTGAAATTCTGGGTCGGGCGGTTGAGCACCACGCCCGGCGTCTCGCGGGCGATGCCTTCGAAGCCGACGATACCCTTTTCGGTCAACTGTTCCTGCGAGAAGGCGGTGACGCTGAGCGGCACGTCCTGGATGCGTTCGTTGCGGCGGGTGGCGGTGACGATGATGTCGTTGCCGGACGCGTCGTGAGCCTCGTCCTGTCCGGTCGATTCCGGTTCAGTGCTCTGCGCCAGCGCGGGCGTTGCCGATACGACGAACGCGGCGGCGCAAGCCGACGCAAGAAGAATGGCCCTCATGTTCTCTCTCCCATGAACGCCGATCGTTGGTGCCGGCGATGTGAGGGAGAGAATGCCGGTCTCGCCTGCCGATGTCAACACTCACTCTCACGCGTGTGAATAACATTAAGAGGGGTCAGATAGCGCGACGGTAAGTCCCCCTCCCGCTTGCGGGAGGGGCTAGGGGTGGGCTCGCGCTATCCTCGGATGCACCGTTTGTGGAGACCGGGCGCCCACCCCTCGGTCCCCTCCCGCGAGCGGGAGGGGAGGAAGAAGCGCGCTACGCCCCGCCCAATATCTTCGCGATCGCCAGCAACACTTCGGGCCGCACCTGAACGCCGATATGGCTGCTCCGCACCTCGACGCTGCGACAGCCCGGCTCCCGGCAGATCGCGCCGTTGACCAGCCCGTCGCTGGCGCTCCAGATCGCGGTAGCAGGGACGGGCAGGGGTTCGGCCACCTCATGCCCCAGCGCCACCACCTTGGGATCGTCGATGCGGTCGCCGGTCAGCCATTCGAAGGCGCGCCACACATTGGTCGCGCGCGGGCTGCCCGCGAAGGGCGAGCTGACCGTGATCACCTCGCGCACCAGCTCGGGCATGCGGTGCGCCGCCATCCGCGCCATGATCCCGCCCAGGCTGATGCCGATCAGCGTCACCTTCTCGCCGGTCTCGTCATGGATGGCGCGGATGCGCTCGAACAGCTTCTCGCCTTCGGGCCCGATCGCGCGCGCCCCGAAATTGCGGCCCAGCCCCCAGCCATGAGCGCGGTAGCCGAGCCGGTTGAGATAGTTGCGCATCGCGACGTTCGACCGGTCGGCATTGACCAGGCCCGGCAGGATCAGCACCGGCCGACCGTCGCCCTTCGGCCCGTCGCTGCGCAGGCGCCGGTCCCAGAAGAGCTGGCCGAGCCCGATCGCGCCGCGCGGTACTTCCATCGCCCAGAGCAGCAGGGACGGGGCCTTGGCGTCGGTCATCATCACTGGAACCATCCCATCACCGTCACGGGAAAGGGCGTCCAGGCCCCGACGCGCACGCCGGCATGGCGCAGCGCGTCGCCGGTCCAGGCGTTGCAGGTCTGGGTCGCGCTGTAGCGGCCACGCGCGTCGTAAAAGGCGTCGTAATCGCCATAGCCGAACTGGTGCGCGGGGCGCTGGCCGTTGTCGGCGCGGAAGCTGGCGCGGATAAAGGCGGCAAGGCGGCGATATTCCTCTGGGCGCAGCACGATGCTCCGCATATCCGCGTCAACGCGCGGTTCGGGCACATGGGCCACATGCATCACGGTGCGCTCGCTGCCCGCCGCCGCGGCCAGCACGGTCAGCGGTTTCACGTCCGCCCAGGTCGGCGTCTCGACATAGAAGGTGCGGTCGCCCCAGCCGATCGAGACATGGCTGTACCGGGCATAGCCCGGATCGCGCAGGTCGCCCGGCTGGAGCAGGTCGCCCCAGTCCTCGCCCCCGCCGGTCTGCGGCACGACGATGCCGGTATGGACGCCGTTGCTCTCGATATAGATGCGCACGCCCGACTCGGGCTCGGTCCAGGCGGCGTTGGAGGGTATCGCCCCGCCGGTCATGCCGGCGGCGGCATAGGCCAGCAGAATCCCGATCAGCCCGGCAAACGCGGCCCCCGCCAGTCTCGCGCCGTGCCGGAAGGGATGGATTTTCGGCGGCATCGCGACTGTGATATGGCATTTTTCATGGCCGAAGAAACGCATGTTCTCGATCGTCCGCCGGAAGGCGCGGCACCGGACTGGACCGTCCCGCAGGACTGGTCCCATTATACCGCGGACGAGCATGCGGTGTGGGACACGCTGTTCGACCGCCAGGCGAAACTGCTCCCCGGCCGCGCGTCCGAGGCCTATCTGCGCGGGCTCGACGTGCTCAAGCTGTCCAAGCCCGGCATCCCGGATTTCGCGGAATTGTCCGAACGGCTGATGGGGCTGACCGGCTGGCAGGTGGTGGCGGTGCCTGGCCTGGTGCCCGATGACGTGTTCTTCGATCATATGGCGAACCGGCGTTTCGTCGCGGGCAATTTCATCCGCCGGCCGGACCAGCTCGATTATCTGCAGGAACCCGACGTGTTCCACGACGTGTTCGGCCATGTGCCGATGCTCGCCGACCCGGTGTTCGCCGATTATTTAGAGGCCTATGGCCGGGGCGGCCAGCGTGCGCTGGAGCTCGGCGCGCTCAAGCATCTCGCCCGGCTCTACTGGTACACCGTGGAGTTCGGCCTGATCGCCGAGCCCGAGGGCCTGCGCATCTACGGTTCGGGCATCGTCTCGAGTTTCGCCGAGAGCCGCTTCGCGCTCGACGATCCCAGCCCCAACCGCATCGCCTTCGATCTGAAGCGGGTGATGCGCACCGACTATCGGATCGACGATTTCCAGCAGAATTACTTCGTGATCCCCAGCTTCGACGAGCTGTTGCGGGTGACGGTCGAGACGGATTTCGCCCCGCTCTATGCCGAGATCATGGCCGAGCCGGATGTGCCGGTCGCGGAGATCCTGCCGGATGACCTGGTCCTGACGCATGGCACACAGGCCTATGCGCTGGAGAAGGCTGCGGCGCTCTAAATCCTTCCCGTGCCGGGGAGGAATTGGAGTTACCAGCTCCCGAACCCCGGCGTCTCCGCCGTCTTGCCGCTGTCGCGCACCGGCCGCCGCCATCCGACCCGCTGCCGCTTGCGCAACCGCAGGGTCGGCCAGTCCCCGATCTGCGTTCGCCCGGCGAGGAACAGCCCCTCGCGCCGATAGGCCCGCGCCACCGCCGCTGCCTGCGTCTCCAGCAATCCCGCCAGCACCAACGTCCCGCCCGGCTCCAGCGCCGCCGCGATCGCGGGTGCCAGCGCGATCAGCGGCCCGGCCAGGATGTTGGCGACGATCAGGTCGTACGGCGCCCGCCGGAGGATCAGTGGGTGGTCGAGCCCCGAGGCGACCGCCAGCGCCAGATGTCCCTTGCCATGCCCCAGCGCCACGCCGTTGAGATCGGCATTGTCCGCCGTCACCTCGATCGACGCCGGATCGATGTCGGACGCGGTGGCATAGGCGCGCGGCCAGAGATGCATCGCGGCAAAGGCGAGCAGCCCGGTGCCCGTCCCGACATCGACGATATTGCGGAACATCGCCCCGCGCCGCTTCAGCGCGTCGAGCGTCAGCAGGCAGCCGGTCGTCGTCTGGTGCTGCCCCGTGCCGAACGCCCGGCTCGCCTCGATCCGGAAGGCGCGCGTGCCCGGCGGCACCGTGCCGCGATTGGCCTCGGTATGGATATAGAAGCGCCCGGCATGGACTGGCTCGATCCCGGCCTGGCTCAAGGTGACCCAGTCCTGCTCGACCACCGGTTCGGGCTTCGCCTTGCTGTTCGCCCCGCTCGGCACCAGCGCGCGCACCGCCGTCACCGTCGCCGCATCGGGCTTGCCGTCGAAAAAGGCGTCGAGCCGCCAGCGCAGCGGATCGTCCTCGACTTCCTCGCTGGTCAGCAGCACCGGCGCCGGGTCGAGCGCGGCCAGCGCCTCGGCTTCGAAGTCGATCGCCTCCGCTTCGTCGCGGGTGCAGGGCAAGGTCAGTTTCCAGCTTTCGGCCATGACGTGCCTGTGTCTCCATTCTTTCGAACCGCCAAGCAGAAGAACGCGGCGGCGACAAGGTCATGGGGTCGCGCTTCCGATGGTTCCCACTGGCCGATCCGCGTCGATCGGGCGTAAGGAAGCATCATGAACATCAGCGCACGCAAGGGCCAATAGGATGCGGGTCGGCCTGCTCAAGCTGAAGCTGCAGCTCCTGTGCGGCGACGGCTATGCGATGGGACCCGGCAAGGCCGATATCCTCGCCGCGATCGAGCGCGACGGGTCGATCTCGGCGGCGGGCCGGTCGCTCGGCATGAGCTATCGCCGCATCTGGCTGCTCGTCGACGAGATGAACCGCAGCTTCCGGGAGCGGCTGGTCGAGACCCAGGCCGGCGGCAGCAGCGACCGCGGCGCGCACCTGACCGATCAGGGCAGGGCGGTGCTCGCTGCCTATCGGGAGCTCGAGGCCGAGGCCGCCGTCGTGACTGAAGGCGACGCCTATCGGCGCCTCAGCGCGCTGGTCCGCGAGACGCCGCTCCCCGCCAGGCCGGGCCCGGCCCGAAAATAAACCCCGATTGGCGGCACTTCCGCGACGCCCGGCGCTTTCCCCGATCCGATCACACTATATACGGGCATATATATCGACTCGACGCGCAGCCAAATGGCAGGTCGAACAAAAGGGGATTTCGATGGACGCACTTCGGTCCGGCGCGGCGCTCGTGTTTCTTTTCACTGCCTGTGCAGCCCCCGCCGGCGCGCAGATCGTCGCGAGCCCCGCCGCCGCGGTGCGCGACGATGCGGAGGACGATCCCGCGCTCGGTGAGGTGACCGTCACCGCCCGTCGCCGCGCCGAGGACGCGCAGCATATTCCGGGATCGCTGTCAGTGGTCGATGGCGCGCTGCTCGACCGCTCCTATACCGTGAACACGCAGCAACTGTCGCAACTGGTGCCCGCGCTCAACTACAGCTCGGCCAATCCGCGCAACACCGCCTTCACCATCCGGGGGCTCGGCAGCAGCGTGGTCGCGGTCAGCCAGGCCAATGACGGGCTGGAGCCGGGCGTCGGCTTCTATGTCGATCAGGTCTATCACGCCCGCCCCGCCACCGCCGCGTTCGACTTCAGCGATGTGGGCCAGGTCGAGGTCCTGCGCGGACCGCAGGGCACCCTGTTCGGCAAGAACAGCACCGCCGGCGCGATCAACATCACCACGCGCCTGCCGACCTTCACGCCCGAAGCGACCGAAGAGCTGTCGGTCGGCAGCTTCAACTTCGTCCAGGCCAAGGTCGCCGCCTCCGGCCCGCTGATCGGCGATGTGCTGGCGGCGCGCATTTCCGCCGTCGTCACCCGCCGCGACGGCGTGATCGACAATGTCCGCACCGGGCAGGACCATAATGGCATCGGCAACCAGGCCGTGCGCGGGCAGCTGCTCTACAAGCCGTCCGAGCTGTTCCAGCTCCGCCTGATCGCCGATTTCACCAATTTCGAAAGCAATTGCTGCACCCAGGTCTATTACCGCGTGGCGGAACGGCCCGCGTCGCTGCGCACCCTGTCGCGGCAATATCCCGCACTCGCCGCCGGGCTCGGCTATGCGCCGCCCAGCCTCAACCCCTATGACCGCGTCACCGATATCGATGCGCCGCTCGGTGTCGACACCAATGAAGGCGGCGTCTCGGCGATCGCCGACTGGAATGTCGGCCCGGTCACCCTGACCTCGGTCAGCGCCTGGCGTTTCTGGAACTGGGATGCGGCGAACGACCGCGACTATACCGGCATCCCGATCCAGACGGTGCAGCACATTCCCTCGCGGCAGGACCAGTATAGCCAGGAATTGCGCGTCGCCTCGAACGGCAATGGCCCGCTCAGCTATGTCGGCGGCCTCTATTTCTTCCGCCAGCGCGTCATCGGCCGGCCGATCTCGATCTATGGCCCGCAGGCGGCCTATTGGCTGATCGGGCCGAGCACCGGCGCCAATGCCACACCCGTGCCGGCCAATCTGCTCGACGGGTACGGCACGGACGGGCGCACCGATTTCCAGTCGAACAGCTATGCCGCGTTCGGTGAGGTCAACTGGCGCCCGGTCGATCGCCTGACGCTGACCGCGGGCCTGCGCTACACCTGGGAGGACAAGAAGGGCAGCTACGACACCTTCGTGTTCGGCGGTCTCGCCACCTCCAACACCGCGCTGGTCAACGCCAAGCTGTCGATCCTGCGCGGGCAGAGCTATGCCGCGACGATCGGCGACGGCGCGCTCACCGGCCGCGCCAACATCGCCTGGCAGGCCACCGACAATGTGCTCGGCTATGCCAGCTTCGCGCGCGGGGCGAAGTCGGGCGGCATCAACATGTCGGGCCTGCCGCTCAACGACCAGAACCTGCCCGCGCTCGGCACGGCGGTGGTGAAGCCGGAGCAGAATACGGCCTATGAGGTGGGCGTGAAGACCCGGCTGTTCGACAACCGGCTGATCCTCAACATCGATGGCTATTACACCCGCGTCACCGATTTCCAGTCGAACGTCAGCGATACCCGCGCCGCGGCGGCGCTGCGCACTTATCTCGCCAATATCCCGCTGGTCACGGTCAAGGGGGTCGAGGCCGACGCCACCGCGCTGGTCGCCCGCGACGTCTCGCTACGCGCGTCGGTCGCCTATGCCGATGGCAAATATGCGAAATACCCCAATGGCCCGTGCCCGATCGAACTGATCGGCAACGCCGCCGCGCCCTGCAACCTCACAGGGGTCGGGCTGCCCGGCCTGCCGAAATGGTCGACCACCATCGGGGCGGATTATGCCCATGCGGTCCCCGGCTTCGGCAGCGGCGGCAAGGCGTTCGTGCATCTCGACGCCAATGCGAAGACGAAGCAGTTCGGCGACCCGACCGGATCGCGCTTCACCGTGATCCCGGGCTATACCGTGGTGAATGGCAGCATCGGCATCCGCAGCGGGCATGGCTGGGAAGTGGCGCTGTTCGCGCGCAACCTGTTCGACCGGGATTATATCCAGAACGTCACGATCCAGGCCGGCAATTCGGGCCTTATCCTCGCGACGCCCAGCGACCCGCGGACGATCGGCCTGACCTTCCGCGCCCGGCAATAGTCTCAACTAGCGGACGTAGCTGGCCCCGTTCACGTCGATCACCCCGCCGGTCATCGAGGCCGGCGCGGCCAGCGCAAGGAACCGTGCCGTCTCGGCCACTTCCTCCGGCATGGCGACGCGGCCGAGCGGGATGTCGGCGAGCAGCTTGTCGCCGCCCCGGCTCGACAGATATTCCTCGGCCATGCCGGTCATGGTGAAGCCCGGGCAGACCGCAAAGGCCAGGATGCCCTCGGCGGCATAACCGCGCGCGATCGACTTGGTCATCGCGACCATGCCCGCCTTGGACGCGGCATAATGCCAGTGCGCCGGGCTGTCGCCGCGATAGGCGGCGCGGCTGGCGATGTTGACGATCCGCCCGCCTGACCTGCGCTCCTGCCAGTGGCGCACCGCGAGCCGGCACAGCTCGGCCGATGCCGTCAGGTTGATGCGCATGGTGCGCTCCCAGTCGGCGACCCAGTCGTCATGCGGCCGGTCGAGCGGATTGGCTTCGAACACCCCGGCATTGTTGATCAGCACGTCGATCCGCCCGTCGAGCCGTTCCAGCGCGGCGTTCCACAGCGCCTGCGGCGCCGCCGGATCGGCGAAGTCGGCCGGGATGCCGCTTGCCGTGCCATGGCCGACCAGGCTGACGTCGGGAAGGGTGAGGGCGGTTGCGATCGCCGCGCCGATGCCGCGGCTGCTGCCGGTGAGGAGGATGTTGGTCATGGCCCGCGCCATAGCCGCGCCCGCCCGCCCGCGTCACCCCCGCCAGAGCCGCCTTCGGGACGAAAGGCCGGGAATCGAGGCTTCCAGACCCTGCATGGCTGCGTGTAGGGTCATCCCATGCGGGGTTTTCTGGCGACGCGGACGGGGATTGTGGCGGCGCTGCTGCTGCTGTCGGCCTGTGCCGGCGGCAATTTCCGCCCGGTCAGCGATCTGCCGGTCAAGATCGGCCAGCCCTACCAGGTGCGCGGTACAACTTATGTGCCCGCTGCCGATCCCGGCTATGACATGCTCGGCTATGCCAGCTGGTACGGCAAGGAATCGGGCAACCGCACCTCCAATGGCGAGCGTTTCGAGCCCGGCTGGATCACCGCCGCACATACCACGCTGCCGCTGCCGACCTATGTCGAGGTGACGGCGCTCGACACCGGGCGGCGCATTCTCGTCCGGGTCAATGATCGCGGACCCTTTGCGCGCGGCTCGCGCATCATCGATCTGTCGCGCGGCGCGGCGGAACTGCTCGGCATGAAGGCGCAGGGCCAGGCGCCGGTGCGCGTCCGCCGCGTCGAACCGCGGGAACGGGACCGCGAACGCCTGCGCAAGGGCAAGCCAGCGGAGGAGCTGCCACCGGTGCCGGACCGGGTGTTGCGTAACCTCCGGGCGCAGCTCGCGGCGGTAGTGCCGTCGGGAGGGAGTGCCGGTCTCGATCGCTAGGGATGGCGTGTTTCTCGCGTCGATTGGCCGGCCGCTATCCGCTCTACACGCCACCCCCGTTCGTTTCGAGCGAAGTCGAGAAACATTGACGGAGCGCCAGGCCCGGTTTCTCGACTTCGCTCGAAACGAACGGAGAGAGGGCGACGCTTACGGGAATCGACACGGCCGTATACTATGCGTCGGGCAGATCATGGGGTGACGCATGAGCGCGGAACGGTATGGGCAATCCATTGTCGGCCTCGGGCTGCGCGCGCTCAAAGGCGGTGCCGTAGTCGTCGCGCTCGCGGTCGATCGCGGCGAGCCCCACCTTCTGCTCGCCACCTTCCTCGCAACCCATGATGAGGGCGACCGCCTGTCGCTCGAACCCTATGGCGTCGCGGCTGGGATGGCACTGGGTCCTGACGGCAAGGCATCGGCCGAAGCTATCGCCACCGTGGCGGAGGGGCGGAAACGCCAGGACCGGCTGGCGGCGGAGGGCCTGCAGGCTATCGTCGATCGCCTGAAGGCCGAGGGGCATGACAAGGTCGCCGCGGCGCTCCTCGTCAATCGCGCCGGCTGGGTCACCGATCTGCTCGACTACAGCCTCGCCTGGGCGGACCATGTGCCCGTCGCCGAAGGGCTCGCCGTGCGCGAGGCGTTGCGGTCCGGAGTGCAACACTGTCGCATCGACAGGGTCGAGCTGGACGAGAAATCGCTTCCCGATCTCGCGCATGAGGTGCTCGGGCTGTCAGCAGCAGAGATCGGTGCGCATCTGAAGGATTTGGGCGCGACGGCGGGCAAGCCGTGGCGAAAGGAGCAGAAGGCTGCCTGCCTGGCCGCCTGGATCGCGACCGTGCGGAGGACCTGATAAGGGGCGGGCCGAGCCTGGTCTGCCTTCTGCTCCCCGGCGAAGGCCGGGGCCCAGTCGGGAAGGCCAAGGTAATTTCGCGCAAAGCAAGCCATTATCGTCCCCCAACTGGACCCCGGCCTTCGCCGGGGAACGGCCGGCGAGATGAACGCGTCTGGCTCAGATTTCGCTCATTTTCAGGCCGCCACGCTCGCCGAGAACGTATCCGCCGCGCCCTTCAACCCGCTCAGCCGGTCGTCCACTTCGCCGAACTCGCGCCCAAGCGCGTCGATCTCGGTCGCCACGCCTTCGGTGTCCTCGCGGATCGTCGCGATGGTGTTGGACATGGAATCGGCGGCGAGCGCCGTCTCGTCGACGGCCGCCGTGATCGCGGTCACCGTCTGCGCCTGTGCCTCCATCGCAAAGCGGATGCGGTTGGCGCTTTCCTGCACATCGGCGACGGTCGTCCTGATCGAGGCATTGGTCTCGACCGTGGAGCGGGTGGCGGACTGAATCGCGGCGATCTTGCTGGCGATGTCGTCGGTGGCGCGCGCGGTCTGGCTGGCGAGCGACTTCACTTCCTGCGCGACCACGGCGAACCCCCGGCCGGCATCGCCCGCGCGGGCGGCCTCGATCGTGGCGTTGAGCGCGAGCAGATTGGTCTGGCCGGCGATGTCGCGGATCAGCCCGAGGATCGATTCGATCGACTGGGCATGGCCGCTCAAGGTTTCCGACATGCCGACCGCTTCACCCGCCTGGCTGGAGGCGCGCGTCGCGATTTCCGCAGCCGCTTCCACTTCGCTGCGCGCATCCTCGATCGCCCGGATCAGGCCGGCGGCGGTGCGTGCCGCTTCGCGCATCGCGACGGCCGATTGTTCGGCGGCGGCGGCGACTTCGGAGGTCTTGCCGAGCATGCCGCGCGCCGAGGCGGAGGCGCGGTGCGCCTGTACCCGGATGCGATTGCCGAGCGAGGCGGTGCCCTCGATCGACTGGGCGATGCTTTCGCTGAACTGGGCCGAGCGCGCACGGCGTTCCTCGCGCGCCTGCTCCACGTCGCGGGCGCCGAGATGCGACGCCATCACATCGGCTTCGACGAGGCCGAGGCGCTGGATCACGTCGCCGATCTCGCGCAGCCGGCTGGTGTCGTCGCCCATCTTCTCCTCGATCACCTCGAGCGTGCGGCTGTGCGAGAAGCTCAGCGACGACAGCAACGCCTGGAGCGGGATGTTGAGCTTGTGCGATCCGGAGGCGTGCTTGATCGCCATCTGCATCCAGGCGTCGTCGAACGGCCGCTGATATCTGGCGCGGGTATATTCGGCACTCCGGCGTACGCGCCTGGCAAGCTGGTCGGGGTCGAGCAGCGGGCGCAGATGCGCCACCACCGGCAGCGACAGATAATGTTCCCAGAAAGAGGCCGCGATGACCTCCTCGCTGCCCTGGATCAGCCGCGCGATCTCGGCCGCGGCCGGCGCGATCGCCCCGTCCCAGTCATAATTCGCGACATGCTCGGCGACGGAGCGCGAATCGCCGCTCCAGCCCCCTATCGTGCCGTTACCTTCTTGCGCCATTCAGCCATCCTCCCAATGCCCCATCCTCCCGATGCTCATGAGTCTCGGGCTCATGCTGCAACCTTGGCGACGAACTCGCCCGCACTGTTCTTGAGCGTGCCAAGCCTACCATCCAGTGAATCGAATCCCTGGCCGACGCGTTCGATGTCCGATGCGACCATTTCGGTATCCTCGCGGATCGCGGCGATGGTGTTGGACATGGAATCGGCGGCCAGCGCCGTCTCGTCGACCGCGGCGGTGATCGCGGTCACCGTCTGCGCCTGCGCCTCCATCGCGTAGCGGATGCGGTTGGCCGATTCCTGCACGTCGGACACCGTCGCCTTGATCGAGGCATTGGTGTCGACGGTGGAGCGCGTGGCCGACTGGATCGCGGCGATCTTCGCGGCGATGTCGTCGGTCGCGCGCGCCGTCTGGTTGGCCAGGCTCTTCACTTCCTGCGCGACCACCGCGAAGCCGCGACCGGCGTCGCCCGCGCGCGCCGCTTCGATCGTGGCGTTGAGCGCGAGCAGATTGGTCTGGCCCGCGATGTCGCGGATCAGGCTCAGGATCGATTCGATCGACTGGGCATGGTCGGACAGGGTTTCGGACATGCCGACGGCAAGGCCCGCCTGGCCGGAGGCGCGGGTGGCGATCTCGGCGGCGGCCTCGACCTCGGAGCGGGCATCCTCGATCGCGCGGATCAGGCCGGCGGCGGTCCGCGCCGCTTCGCGCATCGCAATGGCCGATTGTTCGGCGGCGGCGGCGACTTCGGAGGTCTTGCCGAGCATGCCGCGCGCCGAAGTGGAGGTGCGCAGCGACTGGCCGCGCAGCGCGCTCGATTCCTGAGTCGCGCTTTCGACCATCTGGGCGATGCCGTCGCGGAACTCGGCGGCCAACCGGTCGCGCCCGCCCTGGGCGAGATGCTCGCGATAGCCATTATAGAGCGCGACGGTGATCTCCCCCTCCAGCGCGGAGAGGCGCATCAGCGTATCGACCAGCACCGGCAGGCAATCGTCGTCGCGGTCGATCTTGCGGGTGACCACGCCGAGCGCGACCCGGTCGCTCGCGTTGATCATCGACAGCAAGGCAAGCGGGGAGACATTGCCGAGAAAGGCGGCGGCGACCGATCGTTCGACCGATTCGATCCAGACGCGGCCGGTCGTGTCGAGGAAACGGTTCCGCAGGAACACGCAGCCCACCTCGATCATCTTCTCGGTCTCGTGCGACGCCCAGACCCGGTCGTCGGCGAAGCAACGTAGCCATTGCTGCCAGTAACCTTCCGAGATCGACCGGATTTCCGGCTCGATCACGCTCCACGCATCGCGACTCGCGCGCGCCAGCGACCCGTCGACATCGAACACGCGCAGCCTGGCCGCGATGTCGACCTGGGCGGCAATCGTGCCGGGGGCGGGCAAGTCACTGGGGGTCAAGGGCGAAACTCCGATAGCTGGCGACCGACCGCCTCGGGGCGGTTCGCACGGGAGTTACGCCGGATAAGATTAAAGGGCGGTTAGGATGTGAGGGCGGATCGGCGCGGTCAGCAGTCCAAAGCGTCATGCCGGACTCGTTCCGGCATCCAACCTCCCGCAGGCGTTGTCGGGGATTTGGAGAGATGGCCTGACAACAAGTGCCGGGGAAGTAGGGTGCTTGGGAGCAGCCTGCTTTTTGAGTCTGAAGGGCGACTCAGGGCGCTCATGATCCGCGAGTGATTCACTTCATACTCCTGATCTGGTGAAATCACCTCGCCGCCACCGACACATCGGCACGGCAAATAGAGGCAAGTAAAGCACCATGAACTCCTCATACCCCTCGCGTAATTTGGTAAGTCGAGCAGCAATCATGTCATGGTCGAGTAGCCCGGCCGAATCCGCGCCTCGCAAGTGCACCCCAAGAACCCGTTCGCACCCTTCAAATAACATCCGCACAGGCGCCAAGAACCACTCGATTTTGCCCCGCTCGCAGGTGGGTCGCGAAATTCAGCGAATAGTTGCCAGTCGGTCGCAACTTAGCGCATTTTCCAACGCCGTTTCTGCCGCGCTACTTGACGCGAACGCTCCCATCCGCTCCGCCGCGCCCGTCCAATCCGCCTTGCATCGCGGCACGCGCGGACTAATACGGCGCCACTGACCGTCCGAGAGGATTTCCCGCCTTGGCTAGCCCACGCAACCCCGCCCGACCAATCTCGCCGCATCTCACGGCGTGGAAATGGGGCGTCCACATGACCGTCTCGATCCTGCACCGCGTGACGGGTGACGGGCTGGCGACGGTCGGCACGATCCTGCTCGTGTGGTGGCTCGCGGCGCTGGCCGGCGGCAAGGAAGCCTATGCGGCCTTCACCGACATCTTCACCGTGGCGGACGGCAAGCTCAACATCATCGGCTATGTTGTCGGCATCGGCCTGACCCTCTCGCTGTTCCAGCACATGGCCAGCGGCATCCGCCATTTCGTGATGGATGCGGGCGCCGGCTTCGAGCTCAGGACCAACCGCACCGGCTCCTGGCTGATCTTCGTCTTCTCGATCACCTTCACCGCCCTGTTCTGGGCCTATCTGCTCGTGGGGAAATAAGATGGGCAACGGTACCGAACTCGGCCGGGTCCGCGGCCTCGGCTCAGCCAAGGAAGGCTCGCATCACTGGTGGAACCAGCGGCTGACCGCCGGCGCCAACCTGTTCCTGATGCTCTGGCTGCTGCTCTCGATCGCACGCCTGCCCAATTATCAATATGAGACGCTGCACGACTGGATCGCCTCGGCCTGGGCCGCGATCCCGATGATCCTGCTGATCGCCTCGGTCTTCTATCATTTCCGCCTGGGGCTTCAGGTGGCGATCGAGGATTATCTCCACGACGAGGCGCGCGTCGCCGCGATGCTCGCCCTCACGTTCTTCACCGTCGCGTCCGCCGCGATCGCCATCTTCTCGATCCTCAGGATCGCCTTTGCCGCCGGAGCGCCAGTCTGATGCCGGAAGCCTATAAGATCATCGACCACACCTATGATGCCGTGGTCGTGGGCGCCGGCGGATCGGGCCTGCGCGCGACCATGGGCATCGCGGAGTCGGGCCTGAAGACGGCCTGCATTACCAAGGTGTTCCCGACGCGCAGCCACACCGTCGCGGCGCAGGGCGGCATCGCCGCCAGCCTGGGCAACAATACGCCGGATCACTGGACCTGGCACATGTTCGACACCGTCAAGGGATCGGACTGGCTCGGCGACCAGGACGCGATCGAATATATGGTGCGTGAGGCGCCTGCGGCCGTCTACGAGCTTGAACATGCCGGCGTGCCGTTCAGCCGCAACGAGAGCGGGACGATCTATCAGCGCCCGTTCGGCGGCCATATGCAGAATATGGGCGAGGGGCCTCCCGTGCAGCGCACCTGCGCCGCGGCCGATCGCACCGGCCACGCCATGCTTCATGCGCTCTACCAGCAGAGCCTGAAATATGACGCGGACTTCTACGTCGAATATTTCGCGCTCGACCTGATCATGGAGAATGGTCAGTGCCGCGGCGTGATCGCGCTCTGTATGGAAGACGGCTCGATCCACCGTTTCCGCAGCCATGCCGTGGTGCTCGCGACGGGCGGCGGCGGCCGCGTCTATCAGTCGGCGACCTCGGCCCATACCTGCACCGGTGACGGCAACGGCATGGCGCTGCGCGCCGGCATCSCGCTGCAGGACATGGAGTTCGTGCARTTCCACCCGACCGGCATCTAYGGCGCGGGCGTGCTCATCACCGAGGGTGCGCGCGGCGAGGGCGGTTATCTCACCAACTCCGAGGGCGAGCGCTTCATGGAGCGCTATGCGCCGTCCGCGAAGGACCTGGCCAGCCGCGACGTGGTCGCGCGCTCGATGGCGATGGAAATGCGCGAGGGCCGCGGCGTCGGCGAGCACAAGGATTATATCTACCTGCACCTCGATCATATCGATCCCAAGGTACTGCACGAGCGCCTGCCGGGCATCACCGAGACGGGCAAGATCTTCGCCGGCGTCGACCTGACGCGCCAGCCGCTGCCGGTCACGCCGACGGTGCATTATAATATGGGCGGCATCCCGACCAATTATCACGGCGAGGTCGTGCATAATAAGGACGGCAATCCCGACACGATCATCCCCGGCCTGTTCGCGGTGGGCGAGGCGGCCTGCGTCTCGGTGCACGGCGCCAACCGGCTCGGCTCCAACTCGCTGATCGATCTCGTCGTGTTCGGCCGCGCGACCGGCCTGCGCCTCAAGGACCAGCTCAAGCCCAACACCCCGCACAATGCGCTGCCCAAGGGCGCGGAGGAGTTCGCGCTCACCCGGCTCGACCATTTCCGCAACGCCAAGGGCGCCGCGCCGACCGCGCAGATCCGTGCCGAGATGCAGCGCACCATGCAGAAGCATTGCGCCGTGTTCCGTGACACCGCGCTGCTGGCCGAGGGCGTCACCAAGATGGACGCGGTCTATTCCAGTTTCGCCGATGTCGGCATCAGCGACCGCTCGCTCATCTGGAACACCGATCTGGTCGAGACGATGGAGCTCGACAATCTGATCGGCCAGGCCGTGGTCACGATCAAGGGCGCGGCCAATCGCAAGGAAAGCCGCGGCGCACACATGCACGAGGACTTCCCGGACCGCGACGACGCGAACTGGATGAAGCACACCGTCGCGACCTTTAACGGCTGGGGCGGCAAGGGCGGCACCACCGAGATCGACTACCGCCCGGTGCACGATTACACGCTCACCGACGACATCGACTATATCAAGCCGAAGAAGCGGGTTTACTGATCCGACCCGGCAATTTGATTCAACATCCGGCTCGACGCTGATAGACGGTTCTCCGCTGTTGTTGACGCGAGGAGCCCGCGGCTGAGACGATGAACTATCGCGGGCGTCTCGTGCTGCTGCTCGGTTGCATTCTCCCGATGCAGATCGTCGCGGCGTGCGCCTCTCCCGTGCCGGATGTCGCCTCGCCGCCGGCGTCTTTATCGGTCGACCCCTTCTACGCGAAATATGTGGATGCGGACGGCATCCCCGTCCTGTCCTCGGCCAAGGTGCCCGATCGCGCGCTGCTGGTGGCCAGGCAGATCATCCAGGGCATGCTCGATCATCGCCCCGATCTCGCCCAGGGGCTGGCCGCCTCGGGCTACCGCGTCGCGATCATGGCGGAGGACGAGAGCACGCTCGACCTGCCCGAGCAGCGCGACTGGAAGAGGCCCGGCCGCGGCGATCCCCGGCTGACCCGCTGCGAGCGCAAGCATTATGACGAGCGCGTCGGCCGCATGACCGACCGTGCCTATTGGAACTACCGCGCCCGCGGCATGGCCGGGAAGCTAACGAGCGGCGCGGTCGAGGATCTGCTCGGCCAGCGCAACTCGCGCTATTACGGCCAGACCATCTTCCTCCACGAATTCTCGCACGACATCCTCCAGGCGATCCGCGCGATCGACCCGGTCCTCTACCGGCAGGTCGATCGTGCCTATCGCGCAGCCCTCAGGGCCGGCCGGTGGAAGGGCGAATATGCCTCGACCACGATCGACGAATATTGGGCGGTGGGCAGCCAGTTCTGGTTCAACTCGGGTCGCATCGTGATCTTCGATGGCCGCCGCATCCTGTCCCATGACGATCTCAAGGCCTATGACCCCGCGCTCTACGCGGCGCTGGGCAGGGCCTATGGCGCGAGCCACCGGATCGAGGGCGATCCCTTCTATCTGAGCGAGGCGCGCATCCCGCCGGGGCCGCTACCGGCCAATACTGCTGAAGTCTGTTGAAGCTGCTATCCGGTCTTTTCGCGTCGACCCGGAACCTCCCGGTCGCGACTCAGTTAGGGGCGCCATGACCGAACCTCGCTATCCGCTCCTCGCCAAGCCGCACATCCGCCTGTCCGGCCCCGTCGATCAATATATGTATCAGAGCTTCCGCCAGCAGCTCGATACCTGTCCGGAGCAAGGCGCGCTGGTCATCGCGATGACCACGCTCGGCGGCGACCCCGAGGTCGCGCGGACCATGGCCGACGATATCCGCCTGCTCGAGGACCATGACGGCCGCGAGATCCTGTTCCTCGGCAAGGTCGCGGTCTATTCGGCCGGCGCGACCTTCATGGCGGCCTTCCCAGTCGATCGCCGCTTCCTCACGCGCCACACGCGGCTGATGATCCATGAGCGGATCATCTCGAAGCAGCTCAACATCAACGGCCCGCTGCGCATGTGCATCGCCAGCCTGAAGGCGACCCTGCATGAGATCGAGCATTCGATCCTGATCGAGGAAGAAGGCTTTCGCGATATCGTGAAGGGTAGCCGGGTCGATTTCGAGGACCTGCGCGAACGTGCGCCCGCCAACTGGTATATCGAGGCGGAAGAAGCGCGCGACCTGGGGCTGGTGCTGGACGTGATCTGAGGGGAGGGACAGGCCTGCACGCGTTCTGCACAACCATTCCTCCCGATCCACTTTGGCGTCCACCCCGGCGCCCCGCTAGCTGAAGGTCTCCTAAAAGGGAGACCATCATGTCCGCACGCCATGCGTCAGAACGCTCGCCCGGGTTCAAGCTGTTGCTGCCGTTCCTGATCGGCACGCTGCTCGCGATCCCGCTCTTCGCCATCTATCTCCTCGTCTATGATCGCCAGACTCAGTCGGAGACCGCCCAGGCATCGATCGCGCAAGGCTGGGGCGGGCCGCAGGCGATCGCCGGGCCGGTGCTCGTCATCCCCTATTCGAAGCAGACGACCGAGACCGTCACCGAGAATGGCAAGCAGGTGACCAGGACCAGCACGAGCTGGCACGACATGACCCTGTCGCCCGATGCGACCAGGCTGAAGACCGATCTCAAGCCCGATCTGCGCCACCGCTCGATCTACGACGTGGTGGTGTTCGAGGCGCGCAACCAGGGCAGCGCACGCTTCACGCTGCCGGCCGACCTCCAGCGTTTCGGTGTCGCGCCGGATGCGCTGGCGCTCGATCGCGCGCAGATCCGCTTCGGCATCAGCGATGCGCGTGGCCTGTTCGGCTCGCCGCCCGCCGTGTCGGTCAACGGCAAGCCCGTCTCGCTCCAGCCGGGCAACGGCATGCGCGAGACGGGCGGATCGGGCTTCTATGCCTGGTTCGATGCGAGCGATCTGCGTGGCCGGCCGATCGGCGTGGCGTTCGATTATGCGGTGCGCGGCAACGGCTCGCTGTCGCTGGTGCCGAACGGCGGCGATACCGCATGGCGCGTGCTGTCGTCCTGGCCCAGCCCGAGCTATCAGGGCGGCTTCCTGCCAGTGCAGAAAAAGCCGTTCGGCAAGGGCTTCGATGCCAGCTGGCGCGTCGGCAACCTCGCGCTGGGCAGTCCGCTCGTCGCCTTCGACCAGGCCTCGGGCGACGCGTCGTCCGCCCAGGCCGCCGGCGAGGGGCGCCGCGCTGGCGAGACGGCCGAGCATGAAGCACGGGTCGACCTGCTCACGCCGGTCGATCTCTACAGCCAGGTCAACCGCTCGGTGAAATACGGCTTTCTGTTCGTCGGTTTCACCTTCCTTGCCTTTCTGATGTTCGACGTGATCGGTGGGGTGCGGGTGTCGGCGATCGAATATGGCCTGGTCGGATCGGGGCTGGTGCTGTTCTTCGTGATGCTGCTCGCCTTTGCCGAAGTGATCGGGTTCACGCCGGCCTATGCGGTGGCGGGCGGCGCGATCGTCGCGCTGCTCACCGCCTATTCGGCCGCGGTGCTGGGCAGCTGGCGGCGAAGTCTGTTCATCGGCGCGCTGATCTCGGCGCTCTACGGCGTGCTCTATGTGCTGCTCAGCCTCGAGGACCTGTCGCTGCTGGTCGGTTCGGTGATGCTGTTCGTGGCGCTTGCCGCGGTGATGTTCCTGACGCGGAACATCGACTGGGGCGGGGCGCCGATCCAGCCAGAAAGGGAAGCGGCCTAGTATTAAAAGCCCCTCCCCTTCAGGGGAGGGGTTGGGGGTGGGGGCCTCCGATTTCCTCCAACTCCAGCATTTGAGGGACTGCCCCACCCCAACCCCTCCCCTGAAGGGGAGGGGCTTGAGAAGGTCAGTTCCGCCAGCGCAAATTGCCCCGGGTCAGCTCCGCCACCGACTTCACCCCCATCAGCTTCATGTCCCGCTCGATCTCCGCCTGCAGCCGCCCAAGCACCCGCTCGACCCCGGGCTGGCCCGCCGCCGCCAGCGCATAGAGATACATCCGTCCGCCCGAGCAGGCCTTGGCCCCGACGCTCAGCGCCTTCAGCACATGGCTGCCGCGGCGGATGCCGCCGTCGCAGATCACGTCGATCCTGTCGCCGACCGCATCGACGATCTCGGCCAGCTGATCGAAGGGCGATCGGCTGCCGTCGAGCTGCCGCCCGCCATGGTTCGACACCATGATCGCCGTCGCGCCGATATCGACCGCGCGCTTCGCGTCCTCGACTGACATGATGCCCTTCAGGCAGAATTCGCCGCCCCATTGCGCGCGCACGCCCTCGGCCGTCTTCCAGTCCATCGACGGATCGAGCATCTTGTTGAAATAGTCGGCGACCGACAGCGCGACATTGGTCCCCTCGGACACATGATCCTTCAGGTTCGATAGCTCGAACTTCTCGCGGAACAGATAATCGAGCGTCCAGCCCGGGTGAGTCGCGAAGCTGATCGCCGAGGCCGGGGTCAGCTTCGGCGGCGAGGTGAAGCCGGTGCGCAGGCAGCGCTCGCGATTACCCGACACGATCGTGTCGACGGTCAGTGCGATGCAATCGAACTTCGCTTCCTTGCACCGTTCGACCAGCGCATGGTTCAGGCCCTTGTCCTTGTGGATATAGAGCTGGAACATCTTGGGTGTGCTGATCGTCCGGCCGATCTCCTCGATGCTGACGGTGCCGAGGCTCGAAATGCCGAAATAGGTCCCGAACTTCTCGGCCGCGCGCGCGACGCCGCGCTCGCCATGCCAGTGGAACAGGCGCTGCAAGGCGGTAGGCGACAGGAACAACGGCATGTCGATCTTGCGGCCCATGACCGTGGTGCTCATGTCGATCGTCTCGACGCCGGCGAGGACGCTCGGCACCAGGTCGCACGACTCGAACGCCTCGGTGTTGCGCCGCTTGGTCGCCTCGTCGTCGGCCGCGCCGTCGATATAGTGATACACTGGGCCGGGCAGGCGCTTGCGGGCGAGGGTGCGGAAATCCTCGACATTGTGGCAATCGCTCAGTCTCATATTTTGCCCCGTTTGGTCATATGCTGGACTTCGCCCTACGATTCTTGCCCGGCGCCCGCAACGCCGGCGATGATGCCTGCTCCGTCGCGGAATTTGCAATCATGCGGTGATCCGACGCCGCGGACCGCGCCAAAGGGTTGCACGCGCGCGCCGAAAGGCATAGCCGCTTTCCGCGACGCACCATTTCGTTTCCGCCGGAGACTTTCAGGCATGGCCGAATTCAGACTGCCCCCGAACAGCCGACCCAAAAAGGGCGGCAAGGTCCACAAGGCAGCCGCCGAGGCAAAGCGGGTCAAGAGCTTCAAGATCTATCGCTACGATCCCGATGCCGGCGAGAACCCGCATTACGACATTTTCGAGATCGATCTCGACAATTGCGGCCCGATGGTGCTCGACGCGCTGATCAAGATGAAGTCGGAGCAGGACAGCTCGCTGACCTTCCGCCGCTCCTGCCGCGAGGGCATTTGCGGGTCGTGCTCGATGAACATCGACGGCAAGAACGGCCTCGCCTGCACCACCGCGATCGAGGACGTGAAAGGCGATATCCGCATCACGCCGCTGCCGCATATGGAAGTGATCAAGGACCTCGTTCCCGATTTCACGCATTTCTACGCGCAATATTCCTCGATCAAGCCATGGCTGCAGACCGTCACGCCGCCGCCCTCGGGCAAGGAGCGGCTGCAGTCGCCGGCCGATCGCGAGAAGCTGGACGGCCTGTACGAGTGCATCCTGTGCGCCTGCTGCTCCACTGCCTGCCCGAGCTATTGGTGGAACAGCGACAAGTTCCTCGGCCCCGCGATCCTGTTGCAGGCCTATCGCTGGCTCGCCGACAGCCGCGACGAGATGACCGGCGAACGACTCGACGAGCTGGAGGATCCGTTCCGCCTCTATCGCTGCCACACGATCATGAACTGCGCGAATGTCTGCCCCAAGGGTCTCAACCCGGCCAAGGCCATCGCCGAGATCAAGAAGATGGAAGCAGAGCGAGTCGTCTGAGGCTCGTCGCGTGACCGAACCCAGCGCGCCCGCTACCTTCCTCTACGAGGAGGACCCGGATCATCCCGGCTGGATGCGGTGGGGCTTCACTGATCCATCGCGCTACAACAGCTTTCTCGGCCCGATGATGGTGCGGGTCGAGGGCGGCATCGCCCGCGTCCGCATGACGCCGGAGCGGCGCCATTCCAATCTGCGCGACAGCGTGCATGGCGGCGCGATGCTCGGCTTCATCGATGTCGCGCTGTTCGCTGCCTCGCGCAGCTTCGGGCTGATCACCGCGGGGTCGGCGGTGACGCTCGACCTTTCGACTCAGTTCATCGGCGGCGGCCGCATCGGCGAGCCGCTGGAGGCGCAGGTCGAACTGCTGCGCGAGACCGGGCGGCTGCTGTTCCTGCGCGGCCTCGTTGTGCAGGACGAGGACAAGGTCGCGAGCTTCTCCGCCACGATCCGCAAATCGGCCCGGGTCGCCGCGCCACCGGCCGAGGCCTGAGAATTTGCCCAACGTCCTTTCCCGCTACGAAGCGCTGATCGCCGCCGGCGAGCTCCGGCCCGATCCCGAACAGGAGGAAGCGGCACGCCGCCTCGACGCATTGGCGACCGAACTCGAGGCAGCGCCGAAGCGCGGCTCGGTGCTGTGGCGCGCGCTGGGCCGACGGCCCGAGGCGCCGGCGGGCATCTATCTCTGGGGTGGGGTCGGTCGCGGCAAGTCGATGCTGATGGATCTGTTCTTCGGATGCATCAACATGCGGCGGAAGCGGCGCATCCATTTCCTCGAATTCATGCTCGACGTCCATGCGCGGCTGCGCGTCGAGCGCGAGAAGGAAGTCGGCGATCCGATCCTCCCCGTCGCCGCCGCGATCGCCGAGGAAGTGAAGGTGCTCTGCTTCGACGAGATCATGGTCACCAACAGCCCCGACGCGATGATCCTGTCGCGGCTGTTCACTGAGCTGCTGCGCCACGGCGTGACGGTGGTGATGACCTCCAACCGCCCGCCGACCGATCTCTACAAGGACGGCCTCAACCGCGAGCATTTCCTGCCCTTCATCGATCTGATCCAGAGCCGCATGCAGGTGCTCGCGCTCAACGGGCCGGTCGATTACCGCCGCGACCGGCTCGGCCAGGTCGAGACCTGGCTGGTGCCCAACGGGCCCGAGGCGACCGCCCAGCTTTCCGCCGCCTTTTTCCGCCTGACCGACTATCCGCCCGAGGACCGCGACCATGTGCCCTCGGAGGAATTGCCGGTCGGCGGCGGGCGCACCTTGCATGTGCCCAAGAGCCTGAAGGGCGTCGCGGTCTTCTCGTTCAAGCGGCTGTGCGGCGAGGCGCGCGGCTCGGCCGATTATCTCGCGGTCGCGCGGCGTTTCCACACCATCATCCTGGTCGGCATCCCGCGGCTCGGGCCGGAGAACCGCAACGAGGCGGCGCGTTTCGTCCAGCTGATCGACGCGTTGTACGAGCACAAGGTGAAGCTGCTCGCCGCTGCCGATGCGCCGCCGGGCGAGCTGTACGAGAAGGGTGACGGCCGTTTCGAGTTCGAGCGCACGATCAGCCGGCTCGAGGAAATGCGCTCCGACGACTATCTCGAACTGGGTCACGGCGCGAACTGACCTTCGCCATCGCCCGACCATTTGCTATCGTGCCGCGGCCGGCCATGGAGGGAAGAAGATGCTCGTCACCACCACCGAGAATGTCCCGGGCCATACCGTACTCAAGACGCTGGGTCAGGCATTCGGCGTCGTCGTCCGCAGCCGCGGCATCGGCGGCAACATCACCGCCAGCCTGCGCTCGATCGTCGGCGGCGAAATTCCCGAATATACCCGGCTGGTCGAGGATACGCGGCGCCATGCGATCGACCGCCTTGTCGCCAACGCCGCGCTGATGGGCGCGAACGCCGTCGTCATGATGCGTTTCGACTCGGGCGAGATCGCCCAGGCGATGAACGAGGTGGTCGCGTACGGCACCGCCGTCATTCTCGATCCCGCGCCCGAATGATGCTGCGTACCTTCGTCCTGGTGATCGCGATGCTGTTGTTCACCGCGGCGGTGATCGGCGCGGTGATCGATCCGGCGGTGTGGCCGACGCTGATCGCCGCGACCGTCGTGCTTGTCGGCATCATGCTCGAACGCCGCCGGTACGGCGCTTCGCAGGCGAAACCGATCGGCGGCGGGTGGCGCGAGACGTCCGAACGTTTCGTCGACGACGCCAGCGGTCGTCCCGTGACGGTATGGTATAATGACGCGACCGGCGAGCGTCGCTACGTCGATCCCGAAGGCGATCCACGCAGCTAAATGCAGTTGCGAATTAATTGCAATAAGTTGGCGAAAATATAGGCTATTAGCGGTTGCCCCTACGGCGAAACGCGCCTAAGCCGCCGCCCAGTTCGCCGCGCGCGCGGCTTTATCATTGCCGAAAGGACGAGGAATGGCCCGCAAGAAGATCGCGTTGATCGGTGCCGGTAACATCGGCGGCACGCTTGCTCATCTCGCAGCACTGAAGGGCCTGGGCGACATCGTCCTGTTCGACGTGGTCGAGGGCGTGCCCCAGGGCAAGGCGCTGGATCTCAGCCAGTGCTCGCCGGTCGAAGGCTTCGACGCCAAGATCACCGGCACGAACGATTACGCCGACATCGCGGGCGCGGACGTCATCATCGTCACCGCCGGTGTCGCCCGCAAGCCGGGCATGAGCCGCGACGACCTGCTCGGCATCAAYCTSAAGGTCATGAAGGCCGTGGGCGAGGGCATCGCCGCCAACGCGCCCGACGCTTTCGTCATCTGCATCACCAACCCGCTCGATGCGATGGTCTGGGCGCTGCGCGAATTCTCGGGTCTCCCGCACCAGAAGGTCGTCGGCATGGCCGGCGTGCTSGACAGCKCSCGCTTCMGCYAYTTCCTCGCYGAAGAGTTCAAGGTCTCGGTCRAGGACGTCACCTCCTTCGTGCTCGGCGGCCACGGTGACACGATGGTCCCGGTGATCAGCTACTCGACCGTCTCGGGCATTCCGGTTCCCGACCTGATCGAGATGGGCTTCTCGACGCAGGAGCGCATCGACGCGATCGTCGCGCGCACCCGGTCGGGCGGCGGCGAGATCGTCGCGCTGCTCAAGACCGGCTCGGCCTATTATGCCCCCGCCACCTCGGCGATCTCCATGGCGGAGGCCTATCTCTACGACCAGAAGCGCCTGCTCCCGGCGGCGGTCCATCTGACCGGCCAGTACGGCGTCGACAATCTCTATGTCGGCGTGCCGGTGGTCATCGGTGCCGGCGGCGTCGAGAAGGTGGTCGAGATCAAGCTCGACGAAGAGGCCAAGAAGAATCTCGACGTCTCGGTCGAGGCGGTCAAGGAATTGCTGGTGGCGTGCAAGGCGATCGACGGAAGCCTGGCCTGAGCCAAGAATAGCTGTTCCCCGGCGAAGGCCGGGGCCCAGTTGGGAGAACCCTGGAGGTGGAGAAGGCCGGCTTCGTCTACATCATGGCGAGTGGCAGAAACGGCACGATCTATCTCGGCGTAACGAGCGACCTTCCCAAGCGAGTCTGGGAGCATCGCAACGATCTCGTCGACGGGTTCACGAAGAAATATCAGTGTCACACGCTTGTCTGGTACCAAGCTTACGACACCATCGAAGAAGCGCGGCAGCGAGAGCTGCAAATGAAGGAGTGGAAGCGGGCCTGGAAATTGCGGGAGATCGAAGGGCTGAATCCCGACTGGGATGATCTGTTCGAGACGATCGCATGAACCATGACCGCTTTCCCAACTGGGCCCCGGCCTTCGCCGGGGAACAATGAGGAAGAGAATAGAATGGCAATCCTCGTCGACAAGAACACCAGGGTCATCACCCAGGGCATGACCGGTGAGACCGGCACGTTCCACACCCAGCAGGCGCTGGCTTATGGCACGCAGATGGTCGGCGGCGTGACGCCGGGCAAGGGCGGCACCGAGCATATCGGCCTGCCGGTCTATGACACCGTTGCCGAGGCCGTTGCGAAGACCGGCGCGACCGCGTCCGTCATCTATGTGCCGCCGCCCTTCGCGGCCGACTCGATCCTCGAGGCGATCGACGCCGAAGTGCCGCTGATCGTCACCATCACGGAGGGCATTCCGGTGCTCGACATGGTCAAGGTGAAGCGCGCGCTCAGCGGCTCCAAGTCGCGCCTGATCGGTCCGAACTGCCCGGGCGTGCTGACCCCCGGCCAGTGCAAGATCGGCATCATGCCCGGCAGCATCTTCAAGCAGGGCTCGGTGGGCGTTGTAAGCCGCTCCGGCACGCTTACCTATGAAGCCGTCTTCCAGACGTCGAATGCGGGCCTCGGCCAGACGACCGCGGTCGGCATCGGTGGCGATCCGGTCAACGGCACGAACTTCATCGACGTGCTCGAACTCTTCCTCGCCGACGACGAGACCAAGTCGATCATCATGATCGGCGAGATCGGCGGCTCGGCCGAAGAGGAAGCCGCGCAGTTCCTCCGCGACGAGGCCAAGCGCGGGCGGAAGAAGCCGATGGCCGGTTTCATCGCGGGCCGCACGGCGCCTCCGGGTCGCCGCATGGGCCATGCCGGCGCGATCGTGTCGGGCGGCCAGGGCGGCGCCGAGGACAAGATCGCGGCGATGGAAGCGGCAGGGATCAAGGTAGCGGACAGCCCGTCCGAACTGGGCACGACGCTGCTGTCGGTGTTGAAGGGTTAACCAGGCCCCGCCTCGGGCGGGGACAAAGCAGCATCACCTCCCCAGGGATGCGCCGAGGAACAGCCAATGGGCTACGAAGGCCAGGATTTCGCTGACATCGCCGGGGGCGTGAGCCCGGCGTTCATCGATGCGCTCTACGCGCGGTACAAAGTGTCTCCGGACAGCGTCGAGCCGGGCTGGCGCGGCTTTTTCGAAGGCCTTGAGGGCAATGCGACCGGCCCGAGCTGGAGCCAGTCCAACTGGCCGCTCAGCTCGACCGACGATCTGACCGCGGCGCTCGACCCGACCCAGATGGAGCCGGCGCCCAAGCCCGCCAAGGGCGGCGCCAAGCCTGCCGCGGCACCGGCCGCGCCCGCGCCCTCGCAGGACGACATCGTCCGTGCCGCCGCGGATTCGATCCGTGCGATGCTGCTGATCCGCACCTATCGCGTGCGCGGCCATCTTGCCGCCAATCTCGATCCGCTCGGCCTGTCCAAGCGCGAGATGCCGGCCGATCTCACCACTGAATATCACGGTTTTTCCGACACCGATCTCGACCGCCCGGTCTATCTCGGCGGCACCATGGGCCTGCAATGGGCGACGGTGCGGGAGCTCGTCGGCATTCTGCGCGCGAATTACTGCGGCAATGTCGGCCTCGAATATATGCACATCTCGGACGTGGAGGAGCGCCGCTTCCTCCAGGAACGGATGGAAGGCAAGGACAAGGCGATCGAGTTCAGCCCGCTGGGCAAGAAGGCGATCCTCAACAAGGTGATCGAAGCCGAGCAGTGGGAGAAATTCTGCGGCCGCAAATATGTCGGGACCAAGCGTTTCGGCCTGGACGGCGGCGAGAGCATGATCCCGGCGCTGGAAAGCGTCATCAAATATGGCGGTCAGTTCGGCGTGCGCGAGATCGTGTTCGGCATGGCGCATCGCGGCCGTCTGAACGTGCTGTCCAACGTGATGGCCAAGCCGTTCCGCATCATCTTTCATGAATTCGGCGGTGGCTCCGACAATCCCGACGACGTGGCCGGTTCGGGCGACGTGAAATACCATCTCGGCACCTCGACCGACCGCGAGTTCGACGGGATCAGCGTGCATATGTCGCTGGTCGCCAACCCTTCGCATCTCGAGGCCGAGGATCCCGTCGTGCTGGGCAAGGTCCGTGCGATCCAGACGATCGCCGGCGACCTGAAGGAGCACAAGGCGTCGCTGCCGGTGCTGATTCACGGCGACGCGGCGTTTGCGGGCCAGGGCATCGTGTGGGAATGCCTCGGCTTCTCCGGCATCCGCGGTTACAATACCGGCGGCTGCATCCATTTCGTCATCAACAACCAGATCGGCTTCACGACCAGCCCGCAATTCGCGCGCTCGTCGCCCTATCCGTCGGATGTGGCGAAGGGCGTCCAGGCGCCGATCTTCCACGTCAATGGCGACGATCCCGAGGCGGTGACCTTCGCCACCAAGATGGCGATCGAGTTCCGCCAGCGCTTCCACCGCGACATCGTGATCGACATGTGGTGCTATCGCCGCTTCGGCCATAACGAGGGCGACGAGCCGAGCTTCACCCAGCCGCTGATGTACGATCGCATCCGTGCGCATCCGCCGGTCAGCGAAATCTATGGGACCAAGCTGATCGAGCAGGGCGTGATCGATCGCGCCTGGATCGACGACAATATCGCGACCTTCACCACCCTGCTCGAAGGCGAGTTCGAGGCGGGCGCGAGCTACAAGCCGAACAAGGCGGACTGGTTCGCCGGACGCTGGTCGGGCCTGCATGCGCCGGCCGATGCCGAGAGCGCGCGCCGCAATGTCGAGACCGGGATCGAACCCAAGCTGTTCGACTCGCTCGGCCGCACGCTGACCACGGTTCCCGACGACCTGACCATCCACAAGACGCTCGGCCGCGTGATCGACGCCAAGCGCGAGATGTTCAAATCGGGCGCCAATTTCGATTGGGCGACGGGCGAGGCGCTCGCTTACGGCTCGCTGCTGTCGGAAGGCTATGGCGTCCGCCTCTCGGGGCAGGATTCGGGCCGCGGCACTTTCTCGCAGCGCCACGCGGTGTGGATCGACCAGAAGGACGAGCACAAATATCTGCCGCTCGCGCAGCTCGAGCATGGCCGTTTCGAGGTGCTGGACAGCCCCTTGAGCGAATATGGCGTGCTCGGCTTCGAATATGGCTATGCGCTGGCCGACCCGAAGACTCTGGTGCTGTGGGAGGCGCAGTTCGGCGACTTCATGAACGGCGCGCAGATCATGATCGATCAGTTCATCGCGTCGGGCGAGGCCAAGTGGCTGCGCGCCAACGGCCTGGTGATGCTGCTGCCGCACGGGTACGAGGGCCAGGGTCCGGAGCATAGCTCGGCACGCGTCGAGCGTTTCCTGCAGCTGTGCGCGCAGGACAATATGCAGGTCGCGAACTGCACCACGCCGGCSAAYTAYTTCCACCTCCTGCGCCGGCAGATGCATCGCAGCTTCCGCAAGCCGCTGATCMTSWTSACGCCSAAGTCGCTGCTGCGCCACAAGCKGGCRGTATCGAGCGCGGCCGATTTCCAGGGCGACAGCCACTTCATGCGGCTTTTGTCCGATCCTTCGGCGCCGGCGGACCTGGACGTACGACGACTCGTGCTGTGCACCGGCAAGGTCGCTTATGACCTGATGGAGGCGCGTGATGCGGCCGGCGACAAGAACACCGCGATCGTCCGGGTCGAGCAGCTCTATCCTTTCCCGAGCGAGCCGCTGACCGCGCGCCTGCAGAAGCTGCCCAATCTCGAAGAAGTGGTCTGGGCGCAGGAAGAGCCGAAGAACAACGGCGCGTGGAGCTTCGTCGAGCCGTTCATCGAGGAATGCCTGGTCGGGGCCGGGGTCAAGCCGGTGCGCGCGCGCTATGCCGGCCGCGCCGCCGCCGCATCGCCGGCGACCGGCCTGATGAAGCGTCACCAGATGGAACAGGCCGCGCTCGTCGCTGACGCGCTCGGCCATAATGTCCGCGAAGAAATCCGCCGCACGCGGAAGAGCTGAAGCATTGGGGCTGTTCCCCGGCGAAGGCCGGGGCCCAGTCGGGAAACGGATGTGATGACTCGCGGCGCTCGCCAATGATCGCTGCGTAACTGGGCCCCGGCCTTCGCCGGGGAACAAGGGAAGTAAGAGATGGCAACCGAAGTAAAAGTGCCCGTCCTGGGCGAATCGATCACTGAGGCAACGCTCGGCGAATGGCTCAAGCAGCCCGGCGATGCCGTGGCGATGGATGAGCCGATCGCCAGCCTGGAGACCGACAAGGTCTCGGTCGAGGTGCCGAGCCCCGTCGCCGGCGTCATGGGGGAGCAGGCGGTGAAGGTCGGCGATACCGTCCAGGTCGGTGCGATGATCGCGACGATCGACGCTGGCGCGGGCGCTCCCAAGGCCGCCGAGGCGCCGCAGCCTGCCGTGACCGCGGCACCTGCTGGTGACCGCGGCACCTGCTG
>NZ_JBFUDK010000015.1:0-128400 GCF_056404755.1 Sphingomonas sp. P2_B6 | reverse complement strand
GGAGGTCGACGGTACCGGCTATCGCGACCTCGCCGACGCACGCGAGCGGATCGGGACCTTCATCGAGCAGGTCTACAATCGCCAGCGCCTGCACTCCGCCTTGGCCTACAGGTCGCCCGACGAGTATGAGGAAACCATGCGAAGGGCTGCTGCGCAGCAGCCCTTCAAACAAGCAACCGAGCTCTCTCTAATTAACGTGTCTCACTAAAGGGGGTCACTCCATCCCTGTTCCGCGATAACAGGGAAGACGCGGCTAAGACATTGTTATATAAAGATAAAATCGCCGTTTTTCGACCCGAATCGTGGCAAAAAACGAAAAAATAAAAATAACAGGGAAGAACAGGGGCGGAACAGGGACCGCGGACCGGCGGCAGGCGGGAATCAGTGTTCGCGCAGAGGCGCGCGCTCAGAGGTCAGCCCGGGCGGCGGCCCATCGTACTGCGCACCAGCCGATCGACCAGGCCCGGCAGGCCCGGATAGCTTGCCTTGTGATAGGGCGACTGCTCGCCCAGGGCGGCGGACAGGCGGCGGTGCGCCTCGGCCAGCCCGTGATAGGGAACACCGGGCAGCAGATGGTGAAGCGCATGATAGCGCAGGCCCACCGGCGCCCACAGCACCGGCAACAGCGCCGGCGGCGGCACGTTCACGGTATCGAGATACTGCGCCGTGACGGTCATCGCCTCCCCTTCATTCTCCCACAGATGCGCGACCAGCGTGCGCACCTGGTTGAGGATCGCCACGCCGGAGGTGATCCCGAGGAAGATCAGCAGGGCGCGCAACGGAATGATCCCCGTCGCGGTCAGGGTGAGCAGCGTGATCGCCCACACGCTCGTGGCCGCCTCCATCCGGCGCCAATGAGTCTTGAACGCGCCCTCGGGCGGGCGGCGGCGGAAGGAGGGATTGATCGACAGGCTCGAATAGCGCTCGTCGAGCATGGCCCGCATCTTCGGGAAGAACAGGGCGATCGGGGCAAGCACCGCGAAGCGCAGCAACAGCGCAACCGGCGCGAGCAGCGAGGTGACGACGAACAGCGGCAGCGTCCAGGGCTTCATCAGTGCGAGCGGCAGATATTCGGGATCTTCCGACGTGCCGTAGCGCGTGCGCGCATGGTGGAGGTTGTGCACGCCTTCATACATGAAGGACGGCACCATCATCGGGATGCCCGCGATCAGGTTCCAGCCCAGCCGGAAGCCGGGCAGCGCCGAATGCTTGATATGGGTGATTTCGTGGATGAAGCTGTCGGCGCGGTACAGAGCGAGAATCGCCACGGCGCCCGCCACGATCGCCCATCCCGTCGAGGGTGCCAGGATCGTGGCTGCGAGCGCTGCATAGCCAAGCACCGCGGACAGGATCAGGTCGGTCCAGTAGATGGCAGGCTTCGGCGCGTTGAGGTCGCGCGTCAGATCGGCGGCAGCGCGCAGCATCGCCTTGTCGTCGGCGATGCGCTCCCGCGGCGCACGCAGGACGGTGCTGGGGCCCGACACGGTCTCGCGCGGATCGAAGGCAAGCGATGTGTTCATGGTTCGCGGCATTGCCCAAAGATAGTGGCTATATGGTGGCAGCAACAGGGTATGTCGTTGCCCCTGCGCCCGCGCGCTTGACAGGAGCGCGCTTGACAGCTTGTGCCACAGGCGGGAGTGCGCAGTTCTTACAGAGAGGCTTGTCGTCTTGGCTACCACGCACCCGCTTTCCATCCGCCCGATCAGCAGCAAGGCCGATCGCAAGAAATTCGTCGACCTGCCCTTCCGGCTCTACAAGGACGATCCCAACTGGGTTCCGCCGCTGAAGGGCGAGGCGCTGGGGCTGATCACGCCGGAGAAGAATGGCTGGTTCAGCCACGCCGAGGCGCAATTGTTTCTCGCCGAGCGCGATGGTCGGGCCGTCGGACGCATCTCCGCCCATATCGACACGCTCGCGCTGACCATGCCGGCCGAACAGGGCTTCGGCCCCGGCTGCGGCCAGTTCGGCCTGTTCGATGCCGAGGACCCGGAAACCGCGCAGGCGCTGATCGCCACCGCAGAGGGCTGGTTGCGCGACAAGGGCATGACCAGGGTGCTCGGCCCGATCAGCATGTCGATCTGGGAAGAGCCGGGGCTTCTGATCCAGGGCTATGATCATGCGCCGACGATCATGATGGGCCATGCCAAGCGCGAATATCGCGGCTGGATCGAGGCGGCCGGCTATAGTCCCGCCAAGACGCTCTATACCTATGATCTTGATATTACCCAGGAATTCCCGCCGATCGTGAAGCGGATCATCCAGTCGGGCGAGAAGAATCCCCGAATCCGCATCCGCGAGGTCGACAAGTCGAAGTTCGACGAGGAAGCGGCAATCATCCTCGCGATCCTCAACGATGCCTGGTCGGACAATTGGGGCTTCGTCCCCCTCACCCCGCCGGAGATCGCCGATGTCGGCGTCAAGCTGAAGCCGATCGTGTTCAACGACCTGATCCGCATCGCCGAACTGGACGGACGGCCCGTCGCGTTCATGATCACGCTTCCGGATCTCAACGAGGCAATCAAGCCGCTCAACGGCAGCCTGTTGCCGTTCGGCTGGGCCAAGCTGCTGCTCTGGCTGCGCAAGCCCCAGGTGCGCACCATGCGCGTGCCGCTGATGGGCGTCCTGAAGGAACTCCAGTCCTCGCGCATGGCGAGCCAGCTTGCCTTCATGATGATCGAATATATCCGGCGCGCGGCCATCACCCGATACGGTGCGAGCCGCGGCGAGATCGGGTGGGTGCTCGACGACAATCAGGGCATGAACGCCATCGCCGAGACCATCCAGAGTCGGGTCAACAAGACCTACGAGATCTATCAGAAGACGCTGTGAAACGGGCGGCAACGGCCACGCTCGAAGATTGCTAGAGCCGCCGGGAAACGCCGATATAGAGTTCGACATTCGGCGCGTCGCGGTTCAGCCCCGCCACGGCGCCGACGTCGAACTGCCAGTCCTTGCGCGGCGCCCAAGCGAGCGATCCCGACGCTAGCGCTGTGGTCATATGCCCGGACGGATCATCGTCCCGAGTTTCCTGAACCTCGATCGTCCCGGTAATCTTGTCGCTGAGCTCGACCCCGAGCCCGACCGTACCGCTGGCGGCGAAATGCCGCCCTCGCCCATCCTGATCCACCGCGGCATCGACTTCGGGCGACAGTTGCAGGCTGAGCTTGTGGCCGAGGTCGAAGCTGACCGGCACCAGCACGCCCGCGCCCCAGTCCCCAGCCCCGATCGGCCTGCGGCCGACCGGAACCGTGACGAAGGACTCGACCGCGACGGAAACGCCGCTGCCGTCAGGGTGGCGCAGATTGGCCTTCAGCCCGAGCAGCGCGTCGCCCGTGCGGTTCGCCGCGTCGACTGATCCGCTCGCCTTGTCCCGAGTGCGATCATGGCCGAACGCGGTCCAGCCGGCCTGCGCCTCGATCCGGTCGGTCAGGCCGATGCGGACGAGCGTGTCGCCGATCAGGATCGTGTCGTCGCGCGTGTCCGGCGAGTCGTCGCGAGTCCAGTCGGCCAGCCCCATCTCGACCGAGACGCGGCCCGGCGCCATCGTGCAGGGCGGCGTTCCCAGCCCAGGGCGCGTCGGGCAATAGTCGCGCTCCTCGGCCAGGGCAGCGCCCGGCAGCAGCAGGAGCGCGACCGCCAGCCGCTTCATGCCAGCCGCACCGGAGATGGATCCCCCAGCTCGTGGCGCACCATGCGCTCCGCCCTGTCGCGAGCACGGTAATAGGCCTGGTCAATTTCGACGCGGTCGAGCCCGTCAGCGGCAAGGGCGTCGAGGATGGTCGAATCCTCCCCCTTCGCCAGGCCGCGGAGCAGCGGCGCCGCATCGCGGCCGAGCGCCTCGGCCAGCAGGCGCATCGTCCTGGCGCGGGTGCGGAACGCGAAATCGTCGAGGCGGGCACTTTCGAACTCGCCCTTGCGGTGGAGCATCTTCTGGAGATCGAACGCCACCGGGCGCTACCGCAACCATACCCAGGTCGGCGCATGGTCGCTCGCCTTCTCCCGACCGCGATAGTCCTTGTCGACGCCGGCATCGGCAAGACGGTCGGCAGCGATCGGGCTGAGCAGCAGGTGATCGATCCGGAAGCCTGCATCGCGCTGCCATGCACCGGCCTGGTAATCCCAGAAGGTCCAGACGCCGCCCTTGGGGTGCCGCGTGCGCAAGGCGTCGGTCCAGCCCTGCCCGACCAGCGCGCGATAGCCGGAACGGCTCTCCGGCTGCATCAGCGCATCGTCCTGCATCGCGCGGACCGAGAAAGTGTCGTCGTCATTGGGAATGACATTATAGTCACCCGCCAGCACCACCGGTTTTTCCTCGGCCAGCAGTGCCTGCGCCCGATCGGACAGGCGCTCGATCCATTTGAGCTTATAGTCGAATTTCGGCCCCGGCTGCGGATTGCCGTTGGGCAGATAGATAGACGCAATGACCACCCCGTCGACTTCCGCCTCGAGATAGCGGCTATGCTCGTCCTCGGGATCGCCGGCGAGGCCGCGATGCCGCTCGACCGGGTCGCTGCCCCTGGCCAGCACCGCAACCCCGTTGAAACCCTTTTGCCCGTGCCACACCGCGCCATAGCCGGCCGCGCGGATATCCGCCTCCGGGAAGGTATCGTCGCTCGATTTCAGCTCCTGCAGGCACACCACGTCGGGCGCCTGCTCGGCGAGATATTCCAGCAGGCGCGGCAGGCGCGCCTTGATGCCGTTGACGTTGTAGGTGACGATTCTCAAGCGGATCAGACCGAGAAGCTGGAGCCGCAGCCGCAACCCGACGCGGCATTGGGATTGGTCACCTTGAACGCGGCGCCACCCAGATCCTCGACATAATCGACCGCCGCGCCGCGCACGAGATCGAGGCTGATCGAATCGACGACAAGCTTCACGCCGTGATTCTCGGCCACCGCGTCGTCCGCGTCGACCGCATCGGCAAAGCCGAACTTGTACTGGAAGCCCGAACAACCGCCGCCATCGACTGAAAGCCGAAGGATGGCGGGCTTGCCCTGCCTTTCCGCAATCGCCGCGACGCGCGCGGCGGCTGAATCGGTGAGGGCGATTTCTGGAGCTGTCACGGTTGCCATGACTGGCAGATAGGCGTTCCCGGGATCATCGGCAACCGATGCCCGGGCACCTGGATGGATCAGTCGGCCGCAGCCGGGCCGCCCACCGCAACCTGAGTCGTCTTCAGCGCGCGATCCTGCACCGCGAGCAGATAGTCGGCGGTCTGCAGGAAGGGGATCGGGTTGACGGCGTGACCGTCGATCCGGACCTCGTAATGGAGATGCGGGCCGGTCGAACGACCGGTCGAGCCCATCAGCGCGATCAGCTGGCCGCGGTGCACGCGGGTGAAGGGCGCAACGAGGATCTTGGAGAGATGGCCGTAACGGGTCTGAATGCCCTTGCCATGGTTGATCTCGACCATGTTGCCGTAACCGCCCGAGCGCTCGGCGCGATCGATGATGCCGTCGGCGGTCGCGTAGATCGGAGTGCCGACCGGGCCGGGAATGTCCACGCCCGCATGCATCGCGGCGGTGCCGCGGAACGGATCGGAGCGGACGCCATAATTGCTGGTGAAGGCAAGGCGCTCGACCGGCTGGGCCGACGGGATCGCGATCACCCCCTGCTCGAGCGAATCGAGCTTCTTCCAGGTCATGAACAGCGACCGGAACTGCATGTCGGCGCGCAGATCGGCTTCGGCTTCGACGCTGTCGGCGGCTTCGAACGGCCCGCCCATCGCCGGCATGCGCGCCGCGAAACGCTCCGGCGCGATACCGAGCTTGCGCACATGCGCGACGGTCATGGCATAACGCTGCTCAGCGGCCTGGCGCGCCTTGACCGCCATGGCGACCTGACGCTGCTCGACCTTCTTGAGCGGCGCGAGCACGTCGGCGGCAAGCTGGTCGGCATGGCTGTCGATCGTCGGCGCGACCAGCGCCAGCGCGCGGGGATCGCCCTTGCCGGTGATGACGGCGGAGATCAGCGCCTGGCGCTGCTCGACGCGGACGGCATGGGCTTTGGCGGCTTGCTTGATGGTTTCGACATCGGCCTGCATCGCGGCGACCTTCGCCTGCATCTGCGCGACCTTGGCTTCCGGCGACAACGGGGCATCGACGATACCGCTCATCGCGACGGCGCCAACGGCTGCCTGGGCGACGCCATAAGCCGAAAAGCACAGCGTGACACCGGCAACGCCGGCCATCAGCGCCTGGGTGCGCCCCCCGACGCTGAAGCGGCGCAGGTCACGGCCGTCGTGAAAAATGAAGTCCCGGGTGGTGAAGTGCGTCTTCAGCCGCGACGCAAACTGCGCGCTCGACGCGATGGAAATTTTGTTCATTTATCCCCGGCGACCAAATGAATGCGATTGCCGGGAAATCCAGCGCCCGCCCCTGATGTCCTGGTCGCAGCCCCTCCACGCCCCGGACATGTCGCAATTGACCTAGTTTTTCAGGTCGGGGCAAGCGCGCCGTAATATTCTCGCGTCAAACCGGCTGAGTTGCGCGCCGAGTCGTTGAACGGCGGCTTAATCACCCCCCGGAAGTGGCGCGCGACAAGGGAACGCCAATGCGATTCCGGCACGAATCCCTTGGCGGAGCAGCCAAATTCGAACCAGATGGTGCCCGCGCGGACATGCCGGATCTCATCGGTCAGGATGCGCTGCAGGATGCGCGCGCTCGGTTCGTCCGCCGCCGACCTGAAGCGCTGGATCGTCTCCGGCGTCACATCCAGTCCGCGCGCCTCGAGCACCATCGGCACGACCGCGAGACGGGCGAGCGGATCCAGCGCCGTCGCCGTCGCGGATTCCCACAAGCCGTCATGCGCGGGCATCGCGCCGTAATGGCTGGAAAGCGCCCGCAGCCGCCGGTCGAGCAGCGCGAAATGCATCGCTTCGTCCGCGCCCACCGATATCCAGTCGTCCGTGAAGCCGCGCGGGAATTCGGCACCGAAGCGCCCGACCATGTCGAAGGCCAGATCGATCGCGACGAACTCGATATGCGCCAGCGCGTGGAGCAGCGCGATCCGCCCCCGTTCCGAACCGCCCTTGCCGCGCTTCGGCATCTGGCTGGGCGCCAGCAGTTCCGGGTGAGCAGGACGCGCCGGCCGGTCGGGCATGGCGACATCGAATATCGGTGCGAGGCGCCCCTGACGCCACGCCCGTGCCGCCGCCCGGGCGGCACGAACCTTGGCCGCTGGGTCGCCGGTCTCCAGCACGCCCCGCACGGCCTGCGCGATGCTCATCGTGACGATTAGCCGAGCTCCTTCAGCGCCTCGAGCACGACGGCCACATGCCCGGGCACCCGCACGCGCCGCCAGGCCCGCACCAGCACGCCCTTCGCATCGAACAGGAAGGTCGACCGGTCGATGCCCATATAGGTCCTGCCGTACAGCTGCTTCTCCACCCAGACGCCGAACGCCGCCATGGCCTGATCCTGGTCATCAGTCGCGAGCGGCACGGTCAGGTCATATTTGCCGATGAACTTCTGGTGCTTGCTTGGCGTATCGCGCGACACGCCGAGCACTTCCGCACCCGACGCCCGGAATTCGGGATAATGCAGGCTGAAGTCCTGCGCCTCGCGGGTGCAGCCGGCCGTGTCGTCCTTGGGGTAAAAATACAGGACCAACGGCTTGCCGAGATAGCCGCGCAGGTTGATCTTGCCGCCGTCCGGCGTCGTCAGCGCCACATCCGGAAGCGTGTCGCCCTCGCCGATCGCCGCCATCATTCGTCTCCCGTCCTGGTTCCAGCCGTGGCTACCGCGGCCCAGAAATCGGAGACCTCCTGCCGCGTCGTCGCGAAGCACGCAACCACCGCCTCCCAATCGGCGACGTCGAGCGCGCGTGCGATCAGGTCGCGGGTCGCCTGGGCCGGCGGTTGCGCGTCCGGTGCGACCAGCCGCAACGTGACCAGCAGGCGTGTGAGGAAATCATGCGCGGCCGCGATCGGCGCGGGCACCAGCCCGGCCTCGATCAGTTCGCGGATTGCCACGGCGAGGTGAGGATCGAGGCCGGCATGGCGGGTGAGCTGCACGACATGCACCGCGAATTCGAGATCGACCAGACCGCCCGGTGACAGCTTGGCGTCGAGCGGCCCGGCCGGCGGCTTGTGCGCCGCCATCTCGGCGCGCATGCCGATCGCATCGGCGACCACGTCGCGCGCCGGCCGATCCCCGCGCAATACGGCGTCGATCACCGCCTGTGTCGCCGCCCGGGCATGCGCCGAGCCGAATACCGGCCGCGCGCGCGTCAGCGCCATATGCTCCCAGGTCCAGGCATCCTCGCGTTGATAGCGGGCAAAGCCGTCGAGCGAGACGACCAGCGGCCCCTGAGTCCCCGAGGGACGCAGCCGCGTGTCGATCTCGTACAATGGACCGGACGCCGTCGGCGCGGAGAGCGCCCCGCTCACCCGTTGTGCAAGACGATTATAGTAAAGTACCGCGCCCAAAGGTTTTTCACCATCGGACTCGGTCATGTAATCGCCGGTGAAAAGATAGATCAGATCAAGGTCAGAGGCATGAGTCAGCGCCCCGCCGCCCATCCGGCCCAGCGCCAGGATGACCAGTTCGGAACCCGGCACGACACCGTGCTTTTGCGTGAATTCGGCGACCGTCGCCTGCGCGAGAGTCGCGATCGCCGCCTCCGCCACCCGCGCATAACCGGCCGAAACATCGAGCGGATCGCTGACGCCGGCGACGATCTGCGTGCCGAGGGCAAAGCGCTTCTCGCCCACCACCCGGCGGACATGATCGAGCTGCGCCTGATAGTCCCCGGTCTCCTCGCGCATCTCCTGCGCCACCGCGTCGACCGAGCCGACAGGGTCGAGCGCGCTGGCATCGATCAGCCCGTCGAACAGTTCCGGACGCCTGCCCAGCGCCTCGGCCAGGGTCGGCGTATGGCTCAGGATCGCACCGAGCAGACGCGCCAGCGCCGGTCGCGCCTCGAGCAGGCGGAAGAAATTGATCGCGCTCGACAGCTTCGCCAGCATGACGTCGAGCCGCACGATCGCTCCCTGCGGATCGGGCGCCCTGGCCAGCGCCTCGATCAGCCCCGGCAGCACCGCCTCCAGCGCTTCCCGGGCGGCCGGGCTGCGCAGTGCGGGATAGGTCCCGGAACGCCATTGCTCGATCCGTCGCGCGGCCGCTGGCGGATCGGCGAACCCGGCTTCGGCGAGCTGGTCTTCGAGATGCGCGCCGTCCTGCGACAACGCCCCCCCATCGTCGGGGTCGAGCGCATCATAGGTCAGCGCCGTCGCTTCGACATGCGGCCGCAACAGGTCGAGCAATGCCGCGCCATCGGGGACGCCATGAAGCCGCGCCAGCCCGTCGAGCGCCGGTCCGGTCGGCAGATGGTGTGCCTGACGGTCGTCGACCATCTGCACCCGATGCTCGATCGTGCGGAACACGGTGTAAGCCTCCGTCATCGCCGCCGCGACCCGAGGGTCGATCCATCCGGCCTCGGCCAGTCGCGCCAGCGCATCGCGCGTCGCAGGGGCGCGCACCGATGGATCGCGCCCGCCATGGATCAGCTGGTGAATCTGCGCGAAGAACTCGATCTCGCGAATGCCGCCCCGCCCGCGCTTGAGGTCGAATCCCGGGCCGAAGGCCTGGCCTTGCGCATGATGATCGCGGATTCGGCGGGAGATGCCGCGGATCTCGCCGATCGCCCCGAAATCGAGCGCACGGCGCCAGATGAACGGCCGGATCGTCTGGAGAAAGCGCGCACCGAGCGTCAGGTCTCCGGCGGCTGCCCTGCCCCGAATGAACGCGGCGCGCTCCCATGGCAGCGCCAGTGATTCATAATAGGAGATCGCAGCGTCCACCGGAAGAACGATGGGAGTCACCTCCGGCGACGGGCGCAATCTCAGATCGACACGCAGCACATAGCCGTCACCGTCACGCGCCTGCAGAATCTCCACCACCCGGCGCCCGATCCGTACCGCCGCCTCGTCGGGCTCCTCGCGCGGCCGGCACGGCAGGGTGGCGGGATCGAAGATCAGGATCGGGTCGATATCGGACGAATAATTGAGTTCATGACTGCCCTGCTTGCCGAGCGCGATGGCCGCGAAACCGATGGGCGCAGCGCCCGGCGTTCGTTCAGCGATGGCAGCGGCAATCGCGGCATCGAGCGCCCGGTCAGCGAAATCGGATAACGCGCCAGTGACGGCTGTAAGGTCATAGACACCAGCCAGATCGCCGATGGCGACAAGCAGCGCGAGCCTGCGCCGCTCAAGCCGCAACCGGCGCATCACCGGCATGGCCTGATCCTGTATCGGCACCCCCGCAAGCGGAGGCAGCATGCCCCGATCAAGGTCATCGGCAAGTGCCGGTTCGCGATCGAGCAGCAGAGTCAGGAATGGCGATTCGGTCCGCGCACGACGAACCGCGTCCTTGATCAATTCTTCGGGATAGGCGTCATGCATGCGGCAACTATGGATAATTCCGTTTAATTAACACAGGTGCAAGCAACAATCGGGTTGCTCGTTCGTTCTTGGTTCATGTCGATCAAGATTACGCCCTCTACGGAAGACGTCGTGCCACAAGAATATGTCGTGGCCGCGCCGAAGACGAGCGACATGATCAGCGGCGCGTTGCGCGCCGCGTTCGGGGCCCAGGATACCCAGGCGACCGATTTTGCCGCCTTGCTCCGTCAGATCGATGTCGCCGATCGGACCATACAACGCTGCTGAGGTAATGGGTTTAGCGGCGTCAGCCGCGATCCCGGCTCAGATCCTCGACTTCGCCCATGATCGAATCGAGCGCGGTCATGCCAGGCTCGTTGCTGTGGCTGCGCCGCGACGGCAGCGAATTGTCGTTCATGATCGTCTCGAGCGCGACCCGCCCACGCGCCACACGGCTCTTGATCGTACCAACGGCGACGCCGCAGATCTCGGCGGCTTCCTCATAGGCGAAGCCGCCCGCGCCGACGAGGATCAACGCCTCACGCTGCGGCTGCGGCAAATGCAGCAAGGCGCGCTGCATGTCGCCCAGCTCGACATGCCGGTCCTGGCTGGCCGGCGCGGCCAATATGCGATCAGCCACCAGATCGTCCCATTCACCCTTGAACCGGGCTCGACGCATCTGGGAGAGATAAAGGTTGCGCAGGATGATGAAGGTCCAGGCACGCATGTTGGTGCCGGCCTGGAAGCGCAGCCGCGCCGCCCAGGCCTTCATCAGCGTTTCCTGGACCAGATCGTCGGCGAGATCGCGATTGCCCGACAAGGAGCGCCCAAAGGCGCGCAGATGCGGGATTACCTGGGCGAGCTGCGCCTTGAATTCGGAATCGGAGAGAGCAACGTGCTCGACCGGCTCTGGCGCCACATCGTCTTCGTCGTCATTCTCGTACGCGTCGGTCATGAACATCCGTTTCGTGGTCCGAAATGCGAACATGGGGGCGGACCATGATCAAGTCCACCACGCCATGCGGTTTCGTTCATTTGAATGAATTAGCGGAGCAGCAGGAACGCGAAGATCGCGATCACCAGCACCAGCGAGATACCCAATATGTACCGCGTCATATGCGGCGTCGCGCCTGCCCTGGCCTCATCGCCGCTGAGGTGAGTTTGTTCTTCCGGATTTGCCATATGCCTATAACCCCCGAGCATTGTTTTGGGTCCGTACCAGATGGAACTCCAATGCCGGGGGTTATGGAAAAGTTCCCGTCAGAGTGCGGGAACCGTCGCCGAATCGAAGAACAGCGCTTGGCTGATCGCGGCCTTCACGGTCGAGCGCTGGAAGGGTTTGGTGATCAGGAAGGTGGGCTCGGGGCGCTCGCCGGTGAGCAGACGCTCCGGGAAAGCAGTGATGAAGATCACCGGAACGGTGAACTCGGCAAGGATGTCCTTGACCGCATCGATGCCCGAACTGYCATCGGCAAGCTGGATGTCGGCAAGCACCAGGCCAGGACGGTCCTCCATCGCCAGCGCAACGGCCTCGTCGCGAGTCACCGCGACACCGGTAACGTCATGGCCAAGGTCGCGCACGATCGTCTCGATATCCATCGCGATGATCGGCTCGTCCTCGATGATCAGGACGCGTGCGCGGGTCTGCTTCTCGATCTCGGCCAGCGCTTCGTTCACCAGTGCGTCGACCTCGCTCGTCTGGACCTCGATCAGATAGGCCGCATCCTCGGGCGTGAAGCCTTCCATAGCGGTGAGCAGCAGCGCCTGGCGCGACAGCGGCGTCATCTTGGCGAGGCGAGCCCGTGCAATCGATTCCTGGCTGCTGCCGGCGTCCGCGCCCGCGTTCTCGGGCGTTTCGTCATAATTGGTGGAGTTCCAGATCGCCTGAAAGGTCCGATAGAGACCGAGCCGCGGGTCCACGTCACGCGGGAATTCCGCCGGGGCCGCAACGATCGCTTCGAGCGTCGCGCGCACATAGCGGTCGCCATGCTGCTGGCTGCCGGTCAGCGCGCGGCCATAGCGGCGCAGGAAAGGAAGGTGGGGGGCAAGCTGCTGTCCAAGCGACATGGCTGTCGAGGTCTCCTCCAGAAAAACGCCAAGATCTGACGAGGGTCCTTGTGGAAGCGGCCCCCCGGCTTTGCAACGCGTTTCGCGACCCGAGCGTGAGTGCCGGGCTTTTTCGCATCGGACATGGAACAATCGACGCGATATTTGGTTTCATGCATTCGTCGCGGATTGTATGCGCGATGCGCCTTGCCGATTTCCTCGGCCGGGTTTCTCGATATGCCCGGCTTATACACCGGATGCTTAAGGGGGACGATTTTGCGTTCGGGCGACGAGTCTTCGAAAAAACCGCGGGCCGCGAAGGCCAGGGTCCAGAGCAAGGACCGTGATATGGGGGCGGCCTTGCGCACCGTGTATCAGAAGACGGTGGACGAGTCGGTTCCGCCCGAGATGCTCGACCTCCTGAGCAAGCTCGACTGAGCAGGCCATGGCGGATTCCGCCGAGCCTCAGGCTCCGGCTCGCAACACGAAGCTTGCCGCACAGATTCCGACCGGCGCCAAGATCTTCCTGATTTTGAGCGCGGCTTTATTGCCGCTCGCGATCATCGCCTTTTTCGCCTCGCTCAAGACCACCCAGACCGCCGACGAGAGCGCTCGCGCTCAGCTCCGCCTCGCCTCCGCCGAAAGTGCCCGCAAGCTGGCGATCGAGCTCGTCGGCGACATGACCGCGCTTCGGGTGGCGCTGAACGCGCTCGACGCGGATCAGGGCGACGCCCCCAGCTGCGCGCGCGCACAGGGCGTGTTCGCCCAGCAGGCCGTCAGCGGCACCCGCTTCGTTATTCGCGACCGTCGCGCACGTCCCTTATGTGGCGCGGATTTTCCGTCCGATCTGACGCCCGTCGCCGCTGGCACCGATCCGGTTGCTATCCGCATCGTGCCCGAGCGTGGCCTCCTGCTGGCGATCACGGGGGCAAGCGGCACCACAGCGACTGCCTTCTTCCCTACGCGCTTCCTCGCCGAAACCGGCCGGCCCAGCGATTTCGCGCCGCCTTATGAAGCGCTGCTCGTGAAAGGAAGCGAATCGCTGCCGGTGACTCTGCTTCCCCCGCGCGGTGCGCTGGAAAGGCGGGAAACGATGCGGACCCCGCTCGGCATCGGCGGCCTGTCGCTCGAAACCAGCGTGCGTAGCGCACCGATTACCTCGCCTCTGCTCATCGCGATGCTGTTGCCGATCCTGATGTGGGCGGCGGCGGCCGGCATCGGCTGGTTCGTGGTCGACCGGCTGCTGATCCGTCCGCTGCGCAGGCTGCGCACCAGCGTGGCCGCTTATGTGCCTGGCGAGGAAATCGACCCCGACGAGGTCCGTGCCCTGCCCGCCCAGGAGATTCGCGAGCTGGGCGACACCTTCCGCATGATCAGCCGCACCGTCGCCGCGCATGAGGCCGGCCTCGCGGAGGGTCTGGTGCGCCAGACCAGGCTGACGCGAGAGGTGCATCACCGCGTGAAGAACAATCTCCAGGTCATCTCCAGCCTGATCAATTTCCACGCACGCGGCGCGCGGAGCAAGGAAGCCACCGCCGCCTATTCCTCGATCCAGCGCCGGGTCGACGCGCTCGCGGTGGTCCATCGTCACCATTTCGCCGAACTGGAAGAGCATCGTGGGCTCTCCCTGCGATCGGTGATCGGCGAACTCGCGTCGAATATCCGGGCGACCGCGCCCGAAGGCTCTTCGCAGCTTGGCATCGCGATCGATATCGATCCGTTCCTGGTCAATCAGGACGTGGCCATCGCCGTCGCGTTCCTGATCACCGAAATCGTCGAACTGGCGATGACCTTCAATCCGATCGCGCAGATCCGGATCTCCGTGAAGCCGGACGAAAATGCTGACCGGGCGCTGCTGCGCGTCAATTCACCGGCGCTGGTGGACGGGGACGAGCTGCGCCGGGTGGTGGAGGAACGCTATGGCCGGGTGATGGAGGGCCTGTCCCGTCAGCTGCGCTCGCGCCTCCATCACGATCCGCTGGTCGGCGCCTATGAAATCGCCATCGCCATCACCGGGCGCGACTGATTCAAGCGATTCAAAAGAATCAAAAAAAATCTCGAATCCCTGGAACCGCTTCGCGAGAGTCACGTTCTTAGCTTCGGATAGTGAATTTATGCCCCCCCGCTCTCGCTATCCAAGACATGGGCCCGAAAGCGTCAACCCTCCCCCCCGGTGGCGCTTTCGGGCCCAAATTCTTTTCAGCTTCAATCACATCACCCCGTTTCTTTCACGGAACGAACGCGTTCGCCGATCATTGAAACCTCGGCACAAAGCCAATCTCAGGAGATATTCGATGCGCAAGCTTGTTGGACTGGCCCTCGTCGCCGGAGCGCTGATGGTCAGCGCATGCAACACCGTCGAAGGCGTCGGCAAGGACGTGTCCTCGGCCGGCAGCACCGTCGCAAAGACGGCTGACGACGCCAAATAAGGGTCGCCCCTCTAGGCAGCCTGGGCCTTCTCCCGAACGGGAGGAGGCCTTTTCTTTATCTGCGCCAGGTCGCCGTCAACAGGACGGGCCGGTTTCAGACTTTCTCGATTTCGGTGCTCTCGGCCTCGGCAGGCTGTTTCGCGCGCTTCCGCTCGGTGAACCAGATGCCGATCAGCGCCAGCTCGTAGAGCAGGCATAGCGGGATCGCGAGCAGCAGCTGCGATCCGATATCGGGCGGCGTCAGCACCGCGGCGACCGCGAACGAGCCAACGATCGCGTAGCGCCGCGCACTCACCAGCTGCTTGCGCGTCACGATGCCGGCGCGTTCGAGCAGCATCAGCACCACCGGCAGCAGGAACGAGACGCCGAAGGCGAACAGGAACTGCATCACGAAAGACAGGTAATTGGCGACCGAAGGCAGCGCCTCCTGCTTGATGCCGCCCCCCAGGTCGCCCTGATAGGAAAGCAGGAAGTGCAGCGCCATCGGGACGGCGATATAATAGGCCATCGCCGCGCCGCAGATGAACAATACCGGCGTTGCCAGGAGGAAGGGCAGCAGCGCCTTTTTCTCCTGGCGGTACAGGCCCGGCGCCACGAACTGCCAGAGCTGGTTGGCGATGACCGGGAAGGACAGCATCATCGCCGCGAAGAAGGCGACCTTCACCTGGACGAAAAAGGCCTCGAAGATCTGGGTATAGATGACCTTGCTTTGTCCGGCGGCCGCCAGCGGATGGACAAGGAAGGCGAAAATCTGCTCGGCGAAATAGAAAGCGACGAAGAAGCTCACCACGATCGCCGCGACGCAGTAGAGCAACCGCCGCCGCAGCTCGATCAGATGATCGAGCAAGGGAGCGCGGCTGGCGTCGAGATCGTCCATGGGCGCGTTCACGATTCAACCTTGGCGGCGGGCTTGCGCACCCGCTTGGCAGGCGCCGCATCAGGGTCAGCCTCAGCCTTTGGTTTTGCGGCGGACTTGCGGACCGGCTTCGCCTCGGGCGCGGGCAATGCTTCCAATTCCGGGTCCGGCGCGGCGGAGATCAGGGGCTGCTCGACCAGCACCGGCTCGGCATCCTCATGATCGATCGTGGCCATCGGGAGCATCTGCTGGGGCGTGGGCGGATGCTCGCGCATGATCCGCGCATTCTCCTCCGCCCATTTCTTCTCCATTTCCTGCAACTCGGCCTCGCGCATCATCGAATCGAAGCCGGAGCGGAACTGCCGCGCGACGCCGCGCGCGCGCGACACCCAATAGCCGACGAAACGCATCGCCTTGGGCAGGTCCTTGGGACCGATGACGAGCAGCGCCACGATCCCGACAAGCATCAATTCGGTGGGCGCGATATCGAACATGCGGAAACTCTATGAAATGCCGTGGCCCCGAAGGCGCGCCAGGGCCATTTTCGGTGCGACGATGAAGGTCATGGAAGCGCGCACGCGCCGGTCCGCCTCAAGCGGGCTCGACGCGACGCACGCCTGCAACGCTCAGCGCTCCTCGCGCAGTTTCTCGCCCTCGACCTCGATCACGGGCTCGCCGACCTTGCGGTCGATCCGGCTCGGCTCGCGAGGCGTCTCTTCCTCTTCGGCCATGCCCTTCTTGAACTGCTTGATGCCCTTGGCGACGTCACCCATCATGTTCGAGAAACGACCGCCCCCGAGCACGAGGATCGCGATTACACCGAACACCAGCCAGTGCATCAGGCTGAAACTACCCATCACAAATCTCCTAGGACGCAGGCCTATCTAGTCCTCATCGTCCGCCTTTTCTACCTCGCTGTTCTCATCTTCATGCTCGCCGGCATGTTCCAGCGCGAGATCGACCGGATCGAGCAGCCCCGCCGCCTTGAGATCGTCGATTCCCGGCAGGTCACGCCTGCTGGCAAGGCCGAAATGGCCGAGGAATTCGGGCGTCGTCGCGTAGAGGAGCGGCCTTCCGGGCACCTCACGGCGCCCGGCGGGGCGAATCCAGCCCGCTTCCATCAGCACGTCGAGCGTGCCCTTGGAGATCTGCACGCCGCGAATCGCCTCGATCTCGGCGCGAGTCGCCGGCTCGTGATAGGCGATGATCGCCAGCGTCTCGATGCCCGCCCGGCTGAGCTTGCGCGGCTCCTCCCGGTCGCGGCGGAGCAGGTGCGCCATGTCGCCCGCGGTCTGGAAATGCCATCGGTCGCCGCGCCGGACCAGTTCGATACCGCGCCCGGCGAAATCGGCCTGGATCTCCTCCAGCACGCTACGGACATTGTCGGCATTGCCGAGATGCGCGCGGATCGCGTCCACCGTCATCGGTTCGGTCGCGGCGAACAGCACGGCTTCCACCGCCCGCGTCAGATCGTCGGCGCGCTTCATGCCCCGGCCTCCACCGACGGCGCCTTCAGGTAGAGCGGAGCAAAGGGCGATTTCTGGCGAAGCTCGACCCTGCCCTGCCGCGCCAGCTCGAGCGCGGCGACGAAGCTGGAGGCGAGTGCCGACTTGCGGAAAATGCCCGAAGCTGACTCAGGCAGGAAGGTCTCGATCATGGCCCAGTCTATCCGTTCGCCGACAAGACGCGATACCCTCTCCAGCGCGGCGTCGAGCGTCATCACGGGCCGGTTGGCGACGATATGCATCACCGGCCGGGTACGCGCGCTGATCCGGCCATAAGCGGAGATCAGGTCGTAGATCTCGGCCTGCCACAATGCCTTGCGCACCGTACGCAGCCCTTCGGGCGCGCCGCGCAGGAAGACGTCGCGGTCGAGCCGGTCGCGCGCCATCAGCCGGGCGCCGGCCTCACGCATCGCATTGAGCCGTTCGAGGCGAAGCTGGAGGCGAAGCGCCAGTTCTTCTGGACTCGGCTGTTCCTCCGGATCGCGCGGCAGTAGCAGCGCCGATTTGAGATAGGCGAGCCACGCGGCCATCACGAGATAATCGGCCGCCACCTCCAGCTTGATCGCCTTGGCTTCCTCGATGAAACGCAGATACTGGTCGACCAGCGCCAGGATCGAGATCTCGCGCAGATCGACCTTCTGGTTGCGCGCGAGTGCCAGCAGCAGGTCGAGCGGGCCTTCCCAGCCATCGATATCAAGGGTCAGCGTCTCGGCTTCAGCGTCCATTGCATCACGCTAACAGGTCCTCCCCCGCAGGGGGAGAGGGAGGCACTAGGTGTGCGCCAGCAGCGCGTCCCGCCTGGCGATCAGCGCCGCGATCTCGCCTTGCGGCGCCTTGCCGGCAATCGTCGCCATCGCCCGGTCGAGCCGCTCGAGCGACCGCGCGGGCATTTCGCCAAGCCGCGCGGCGATATCCTCCATCTCGTCCATCCGGCCCCAGCAATCGAGCACCAGGTCGCATCCGGCGGCGATCGCTCCGGCCGCCTTGTCGCCCGCGCTGCCGCTGAGCGCCTTCATGTCGATATCGTCGGTCATCAGCAGGCCGTCGAAGCCGATCCGCCCGCGGATCACTTGCTCGATCACGACCGGAGAGAGCGTTGCCGGCCGTTCCGCATCCCAGGCCTCGAACACGATGTGCGAGGTCATTCCCATCGGCGCGCCGGCCAGCGCCCTGAACGGCGCCAGGTCGATCTCGAGCTCGGCGTCCGAGGCCGTGACGGTCGGCAGGTGATAATGAGTGTCGACCTTCGCCCGGCCGTGCCCCGGCATATGCTTGACCACGCCGACCACCCCGCCCTCGCGCAACCCCTCGATGATCGCGCGGCCCATCGCCGCGACGCGCATCGGCTCGGAGCCAAGCGCGCGGGTCGAGATCGCCTCGGTGGTGTCCGGCTGCGACACGTCGAGCAACGGCAGGCAATCGACCGTGACGCCCACCTCGGCCAGCATCAGCGCGATCGCCTGGGCATTGGCCCGCGCCGCCTCGATCGCCGAGATCGGCGCGGTCTCGTACAGCGCGTCGAAGGCCGGGCCGGCCGGGAAAGCGGGCCATTCGGGCGGCCCCATCCGCGCGACGCGACCGCCCTCCTGATCGATCAGGATCGGCAGGTCGTTGCGTCCCGACAGGGCCCGCAGATCGTCGGTCAGCGCGCGGACCTGCGCCCGATCAGCGATGTTCCGCTTGAACAGGATATAGCCGGCCGGATCGGCGTCGCCGAAAAAGGCGCGTTCCTGGGGCGTGAGAGTCGGGCCGGACAGGCCGTAGATGACGGGCTTCATAAAAGCGGACTAACAGGAAGCCCCTCCGTCAAAAAGCCCCGTCCTCAGGAAGCGGTCCGAGGGCAAGCGGGATATGGGACACCATAATGTCCCATATCTCCCGCTTACCGAACAATGAGCTTCTGTGGTGTGACGCACGCCGCCTGTCTGGAGACGGGTCAGTCGTTCGCCACGAAACAGTCTTCCCCCGCGACCTTCAGACGACCGCACAGCTCGGTCGCCGCGCCCGCGCTGCCCGCATTGACGCGGAGGCGGAAAACGGTGCGCCCGTTCACCTCGGCCTTTTGCACCGACTTGCCGAGCGGGGCGAGGTAGGTGAAGCGCTTCGACGCCCGGGCCCAGGCCGTGTTGGCCGACGCCTCGTCGGGGAAGGAGCCGAGCTGCACCAGCGAACCGCGCGACATGGGTCCGGCGGTGGGCGCGGACGACCGCGTCGTCGCGGCCAGCTTGCCGCCCGATGCCGGGACGGCCACGACAGCCGTCTTCGAGCCGCCTGAAGCGGGCGCGACGGGGGCGACCTTCGTACCGACAACAGGCGTCTCCGGCGTCGCGCCGAGATCGATCGCGGCATTGCCGCTACCTTCGCCGTCACTCGTCGCGACGGCTACCTCGCCTTCGCCCTCGACCTTGAGGCCGCCGGGATCGTCGGGCCTGACCTTGTAATCGCCTTCCTGCGCGACGATCAGCGCGCCGTTCCCGTCGGCGCCCCGATGCCGCTGGTACCAATAATAACCGAAGATCGCCGCCGCGATGACCGCGAGGCCAAGGACGATCATCAGGATCACGCGAAGGACCGAAGGACCCTGATCGTAATCCTCTTCCACGGTTTGAAGCCAGGGCAGCCGATCCTCGTCGCGGACCTCATAGTCTCTCGACGTCGTCATCAGTTCATCTCCTGGACCGCCTGCACCCCCATGATGCCGAGGCCATTGCGGATGATCTGCCCGATTGCTTCCGCCAGGAAAAGACGCGCGCAGGTAACCGCTGCATTGTCCGCGATCAGGAAGCGGCGGTCAGGCCGATCGTTGCCGACATTCCACAGCGCATGGAATTCAGCGGCCAGATCGTAGAGATAAAAGGCGATCCTGTGTGGCTCGCGCGCCGCCGCCGCCGTTTCCACGACTCGCGGGAACTGCGCGGCGCGCTTCACCAGCGCGAGATCCTCCGTTTCCAGTCGGGACAGATCGACCGCCCCGCAAACGATACCCGCCTCGGCGGCCCGGCGATGCAGCGACGCAACCCGGGCATGCGCATATTGGACATAGAAGACCGGATTGTCCTTCGACGCCTCGACCACCTTGGCGAAATCAAAGTCCATCTGCGCGTCCGACTTGCGGGTCAGCATGGTGAACCGCACCACGTCCTTGCCGACTTCGCGCACGACATCGGCCAGGGTGACGAAGTTGCCCGAACGCTTCGACATCTTCACTGGCTCGCCGGCGCGCAGCAGGCGCACCATCTGCACCAGCTTCACGTCGAAGCGCGTCTTGCCGCCGGTCAGCGCCTGCACCGCCGCGACGATCCGCTTCACCGTGCCGGCATGGTCGGCGCCCCAGATGTCGATCAGCGCGTCGGCGGTCTGCGCCTTCTGGTAATGATAGGCCAGGTCAGCGCCGAAATAAGTCCATTGCCCGTTCGACTTCCTGATCGGCCGGTCCTGGTCGTCGCCGAACTGAGTCGAGCGGAACAGCGGCAGCACCACCGGCTCCCAATCCTCGGGCGTCTCGCCCTTGGGCGCTTCGAGCATGCCGTCATAGACCAGGCCGCGCGCACGCAAATCCGCCTCGGCCGCCTCGGGCTTGCCCGCTGCCTGAAGTTCCGCCTCGGAGGAGAAGAGGTTGTGGTGAATGCCGAGCAAGGCGAGATCGGCCTTGATCAGTTCCATCATCGCCGCAACCGCCCGCTTGCGGAACAGCACCAGCCACTCGCTCTCCGGCGCGTCGACATATTCGTCGCCGAATTCGGCGGCCAGCGCCTGACCCACCGGTACGAGATAATCGCCCGGATACAGGCCTTCGGGAATTTCGCCGATATCGGCGCCCAGCGCCTCGCGATACCGCAGGTGTACCGAGCGGGCGAGCGTATCGACCTGGCCGCCGGCATCGTTGACATAATATTCGCGGATCACGGTGGCGCCGGCGAATTCGAGCAGGCTGGCCAGCGCATCGCCCACCACCGCGCCGCGGCAATGGCCCATATGCATCGGCCCGGTCGGGTTGGCCGAGACATATTCGATGTTCACCGTGGTGCCCGCGCCCTTGGTCGAGCGGCCATAATCGCCGCCCTCGTCACGGATCGTCGACAGTTCCGACCGCCACGTGTCGTCGGTCAGCGCGAGGTTGATGAAACCGGGGCCGGCGACCGAGACGGCCTGGACCTCGTCGAGCTTGCCCAGTTCGGCCGCGATCTTCTCCGCCAGCACGCGCGGATTGGTCCCCGCGGGTTTGGCCAGCACCATCGCCGCGTTGGTCGCGAGATCGCCATGGCTCGGGTCGCGCGGCGGCTCGACGGTGACGTTGGCGCGATCCAGCCCGGCGGGCAGATCGCCCGCCGCGACAAGGGCATCAAGCGCCGCATCGAGATGCGCGGCGAAACGGGTGTAAAGGGTCATTGCTGGTCCGGTCAAAAGAGCGAGCGCGGGCCTTAGCGGATGGCGCGCCCACACTCAAATCGCGCGACCAACCCAGTCCTGTTCGCAGGCAAGCCCTCGGATCCATGGCCGCAGCGGTGCACCTCCATTTCTTGCAACTGGCCGCGCAATCTTTGCGGTTGGGATTTTGCTGCACTGCAATATCATGAGCCCACAAGACGAGCGGTGAGGATGCTGATCTGGCTTTCGAGCAACGAAAGGAAAGATCCATGACTATCCTCCCCAAGAGTCTCCTCGCCGCCGCCGCGATGCTGGCAACCCTCTCCGCGCCCGCTCTCGCCAGCGACGCGGCACCCCAGCGCAAGTTCACCCGCGACGGCCAGACCTATGTCTACACCATGGCGATCAAGGCCAACCGCGTGGTCATCAGCGGCCGCCGCTATCCCTCCGGCAGCGCGTTCGATTTCGTCGTGCGCGGCGACCAGGTCAGCGGTGTGTCGGGCGGCGAGCCCGTCTCGTTCACCGTCAAGGACGCCCAGGCCAAGCTGACCCCGGTCGTGCTCGCCTCGCGCTAAGACGTTCTCGGGCTGGGTTGATCCCCACCGTTCGGGCTGAGCCTGTCGAAGCCCTGCTCTTCTCTTCCTCCGAAGAAAGAACAGCCCTTCGACAAGCTCAGGGCGAACGGAGAGAGATGATTCAAGCCAACAAACTCTTGCGCTAAAACCCTTCGGGCAGATCGATCGGACCGACCACTTCGCGATAGCGGGTGATGGCATATCGGTCGGTCATCCCGGCAATGAAATCGGCAATGTGGCGGCTGCGCGCGGGTTCTTCCGCGGGTAGCCGCCCATGCCAGTCGGGGGGCATGCGGCTCGGGTCGGCGTGATAGGCGTCGAACAGCCCCGCCACCAGTTCCCCGGCGATCCGCGCTGCCTCGAGCTGGCGCGGATGATGATAGAGATTGGCGTACATGAAGCGCTTGAGCGACCGCTCGGCCTCACGCATCTCGTCCGAAAAGCCTGCGAGGCAGGTCTCTGCGGCCCGTACATCCTCGGCCGTCTCGATTCCCACATCGGTCACGCGGCGCCGGGTCTCCGCGATCAGATCGTTGACCATCGTGCCGATCTGCGAGCGCACCAGCTCGCCGACCAGCCGGTCGGGCGCGATGTCGGGAAAGCGCTTGCGGGTCGCGTCCCAGCCCGCCGCCACGACCGGCACCGCCAGGATCTGATCCAGCGTCAGCAGCCCGGCACGCAATCCGTCGTCGATATCGTGATTGTCATAGGCGATGTCGTCGGCGATCGCCGCGACCTGCGCCTCGAGCGAAGGCCAGCGCGTCAGGTCGAGCGGAAACGCCGCATCGGCCTCCGCCAGCGCCCATTGCGGTCGGGCGATCGGGCCATTGTGCTTGGCCAGCCCCTCAAGCGTCTCCCAGGTCAGGTTCAGGCCGTTCCAGCGCGGATAGGGGCTGTCGATCACCATCAGCGCCCGCAGCGTGTTGCCATTATGGTCGAACCCGCCCAGCCCGGTCAGCGCCTCTTTCAGCGCATCCTCCCCGGCATGGCCAAAGGGCGGATGGCCGATGTCGTGCGCCAGGCACAAGGCCTCGGTCAGGTCCTCATTCAGGCCAAGCGTGCGCGCCACGGTTCGCCCGATCTGCGCAACCTCCAGGCTATGAGTCAGGCGAACGCGAAAATGGTCGCCATCCGGTGCCATGAACACCTGGGTCTTGTGGCGCAGCCGGCGAAAGCTGATCGAATGGATGATGCGGTCGCGGTCGCGCTGGAACGCGTCGCGCGGCCCACGCACGGTTTCGCGCTGCTCGTCGTTCAGGCGGCCGCGGCTCTTCGCCGGGTCCGCGGCCCAGGGCGCGTGACGCGGGGCGGCGCTCACTTCGCCGCCAGCTTCGTGACCTTCTGGCCAGCGTCGCTGGTGAAGGTGAAGGCCGACAGCCCCTCCCTGGCCAGCGCATTGACGAAGGCGCGGGCCTCGTCATTGGTCTTGAACGGCCCCGCCAGCACGCGGTTGGTGGCGCGCAGCGGCGTGGTCCAGCCGGTCTTGCCCTTGAACGCCACAGGCGCCCTGGCGCGGACCTTCTCCCATTCCTTGGGCAGGGTCGCTTCATTCGCCCCGCCCGCGACCTGAACCCAGATACGCGAGGGTTCCAGGATTTTGGGATCGTTCTTCTTTTTCAGCTCGGCGGCCTTTTTTGCGTCCGCGAGCTTCCTGGCCTCGGCCAGCTTCTTCGTTTCAGCCGCTTTCTTGTCGGCAAGCGCCTGCTTATCGGCCGCCGCCTTTTTTTCCGCGAGCTCGCGCGCCGCTGCACCCGTGTCGGCCGGTGGTTGCGCCGCCCGGACCGGCGCTGGCGCGGGAGTCGGATCGGCCCGGACGGTGTCGACCGGGGCGCCGGCCACCAGTTCCGATCCGGGCACGGCGATATTCGCGATAATGCTGGCGAGGATCGAATCCTCGCTCCGTACCGGGGTCGGTGCCGCCGCGACGCCGCGCACCGGCGGGGTCGTCACGGCAGGCGTGGGCACCGCGGTGGACGACGCAACCGATACCGGTGCACCGACGAGCGGCCGGGGAGAGTTTTCCGGGGCCCCGGTGCTGGTTTCCATCGCGGACGGCAGCGGCGACCTCGTCACGATTGCCGGACGATCCGGCAACGTCGACGAGGCACGCGCTGTTGATCCGGATGCCGAGGGCGGCGGCGATACCGGCCGAGCGGCCGGCGACGGGGTCGAAACAGCAGCCACGCGCGTATCGGCTTCCGCCTGTACTGTACGCCGTTCCGGCGCGGGCGGCGGCGTCGGGGCGACGGTCGCGGGCCGCGATCCGGTCGCCGGGGCCAGCGTCATGTTTCGCCGACCGACCTCCGATGTCCGCGTCGGTACGCCGGGGAGCGGCTGTACCATGCCCGGCTGGCTGTAGGGTGGCTGATAGGCCGGTTCAGTGCTTGCGACATAGGCCGGCGGTTGCGGCAACGGCGGCGCCTGCGGCTGGACCTGCGGCGGCGGCACCGTTGCCGCCGGCACGATATCCAGCTTGCCGCGCTTCCTGCGGCGGCTGCGACGATCGTCCTGCTGGGGTTTGGACTGGACCTGCGCCGCCGCCAAGACTGCGGGCGCGACGGCACCGGGCTCGGGCGGCAGCGGTGCGAGCGTCGGGACCATCCGGCTGTCCGCGATCCGCTCGGGCGTCGCGCGCAGCTCGCCGAAATGCACCGCAAAGGCCCGATCGGTCGCGCCGAGGCCCGGAAGCCGCTCGAAAAAGGGCTGCAGCCCCTCGGCGAGTCCCGGGGGCATCATGTTGGTGGCGATACGCGCCGCGCCCTGCTCGTCGCCATTCATCGCCAGGATAAAGGCGCGCGCGCGCCATGCGCCGCGATCGCTTCGGCGGAGCAAAGGATCGAGCTGCTGCAGCGCCAGATCGCGCTTGCCCGATATACCCAGCGACAGGGCATAGCGGCGGATCGTCTCATCGGCGGCGCCATCCTTCAGGGCCAGGCGATAGTCGCGCTGGGCGCGTTCCTGCTGGCCGACCAGATCATAGGCCAGGCCACGATCAGCGGCATAATAGCGCGGATCGAGCCCCAGTGCCTCGGCCTCGCCGAACCGGCGCAGTGCCTCGCCGGGCCGTTCGGCCTGGACCAGCAGGCTGCCCGTGCCGGCCTTGATTCGGGCATTACGCGGATCGAGCCGCTCGGCGCGCGCGAAAAACGTCGCCGCCGCCGTCTGGTCACCCAGCTTCAGCGCGAGTTCGCCGGCGCGTACCAACGCGTTGATGTCGAGCGGGTTGGCCGCGAGCAGGCGCATTTCCGCCGCCAGCTCGTCGCCCATCGGATTGAGCGGCTGCACCGTCTGCACCTGTGCCACCGCCGACATCGCCGAAAGGGGCACGGCAAGCGTGAAGGCATATCCGAAGAGGCGGGAGACGCGCATGAGAAGGCAGCCTAGAGCCGAGCCCGGCTGAACGGGCAATGTCCCGTCGGGGCACCGCGCGCCAGAGCGACGCGCACCGGCGACAAACCGGGCGCGCACGCTGGCGTCATCTCATTGATTGTTCTGGCGATGCAGGAAGCGTGGAATGTCGAGCCCATCCTTGTCGGTCGGCTCCTCGTCGCGCGCGGCACCGCGCGAGACGCTCGACATGCGCTCGAACAGGGTACCGCCCAGCTTCACGCGCGGCGCGGCGGGGGCGGGCTCCGCTTCGGCCGGAGCTTCCTCCGCGGCGGGGGCACCGGGCGACAGCCAGCGGCGGCGCGCCGGGAAATCGGGATTGGGTGCGGCTTCAGGCGCCGCCGCGACCTCTTCCTCGTCGCCGAACACCGGGATGTCGGAAACCCGTGTCTCGCTGCCGAGTACGAGTTCATCGCTGTCGCCGGCGGCCTCGGGCGCCTCAAGGACGATGTCCGCTGGTCGCTCGGCATCGAACGCCACGGGCTCGGGGGCCTCTATCACGGGTGCTGGCGCTTCCTCGGCCTTTTTCGGCGCGGAGAAGGTGAAGGCGCGCGACACCGGGGCCGCCGCGGCGGTCGGACGCGAGTCAGCTTCGATGCCGGTAGCAACGACCGAAACGCGGATCTTGCCCTCGAGCTCGGGGTTGAACGCCGAACCCCAGATGATGTTCGCGTCCTCGTCGACCAGTTCGCGAATGTGGTTCGCCGCCTCGTCGACTTCGAGCAGGCGCATGTCGTCGCCGCCGGTGATCGAGACGATCACGCCCTTGGCGCCCTTCATGCTCACACCGTCGAGCAGCGGATTGGCGATCGCCTTGGACGCCGCCTCGATCGCGCGATTGTCGCCCGACGCCTCACCGGTGCCCATCATCGCCTTGCCCATCTCCTGCATCACCGAGCGGACGTCGGCGAAATCGAGGTTGATGAGGCCCGGCATGACCATCAGATCCGTGATGCCGCGCACGCCCTGCTGCAGCACTTCGTCCGCCATCTGGAACGCCTCCTTGAAGGTGGTGTTCGCATTGGCGACCAGGAACAGATTCTGGTTCGGGATGACGATCAGCGTATCGACATATTTCTGCAGCTCTTCGATGCCTGCCTCTGCGCTCGCGGCGCGGCGCTTGCCCTCGAAGGCGAACGGCTTGGTCACGACACCGACGGTCAGGATGCCCATGTCGCGTGCTGCCTTGGCGATGACCGGCGCGGCGCCCGTGCCGGTGCCGCCGCCCATGCCGGCGGCGATGAAGCACATGTGCGCGCCCTCAAGCATCTTGCTGACCTGCTCGATCGTCTCCTCCGCCGCGGCGCGGCCGATCTCGGGACGCGAACCGGCACCCAGGCCCTGCGTGATCTTCGCGCCGAGCTGAATCTTGTGCGACGCGCTCGACTGCTTGAGCGCCTGCGAATCGGTGTTGGCGACAAGAAAATCGACGCCTTGGACTTCAGCGCGCATCATGTTCGCAATCGCGTTGCCTCCGGCACCGCCGACCCCGATCACCGCGATGCGCGGCGTCAGTTCGTCGACTTCAGGGGGAAGGAATTCGATGCTCATCGCCTGGTCTCCGCAACACCCCAAACATCGGGGCGCTTAAATGATGATACCGTTCGTTCTGCACCATCCCTTGCGGTGACTCCAGCACGAACAGCTAAATCTTGTCGTATTTCTTTAATAATTCGCCTTGGCGGTTGCGATCAGCCTCTTGAAGATCGCAAGTCCCTTGGGCCGGTGCACCAATTGGTTAGTCGGTGACAAGGACCGCAAATCGACCGGATCCGCCGCGGCATAGAAAGCGAGGCCCGCCAGGGTCGCGAATGCCGGTCCGCCATGCGCTTCCGGCAAGGCGGTCAGCCCGCGCGGCCGGCCGATGCGGACCGAACGGCCCAGGGCCTGCTGCGCATAATCGGCGATCCCCTTCAGCTCGGCGCCGCCGCCGGTCAACACGACCTGGCGCCCGACCGGACCTTCGAACTTCAGGTCGACCAGCGCCTTTTGCACTTCGCTCATCAGATGATCGAGGCGCTGGCGGATCACCGAGATCAGCTGCGCGCGCGTGATGCGGGCGCCCTCGCCCGCGCCGTCTTCGGCGGAGATCGGCGCGACCTCGATCATGTCGTGATTGTCGCGCGGTGACGCATTGGCCGACCCGTAGAAGCACTTCATCCGCTCGGCCTGGGCCCGGCGCGTGCCGAATGCCGAGGCGATGTCGTCGGTGATGTCCGCCGCCCCGATCGGGATCGAGGTCAGGCCGACCAGCATGCCGCCCGCGAACAGCGAGACATTGGTGATGCCGGCGCCCATTTCGACCATCGCGACGCCCAGCTCGCGCTCTTCCTCCGACAGGCAGGCCATGCCGGTCGCGACCGGCGACGCGATGATCGCCTTCACTTCGAGATGCGCATTGGCGACGCACAGGCCGAGATTGCGCACCGGTGATCCGTCGGCGGCGACGACATGGATATGCACGCCAAGCCGGTCGGCATGCAGGCCGAGCGGGCGTTTCACCCCCGTCAGGCCATCGAGCGTGTACAATGCCGGCTGCGCATGCAGCACCATGCGGCCGGCCGGATCGATCGATTCACGCCCCGCCTGGAGCAGCGCGTCGATATCCGACTGTTCGACGCGGTGGCCGCCCAGTTCGAACTCGATCGAGGCGACATCGGACACCAGCCCGCCGGCCGAGAAGCTCACCCAGACATTCTCGATATTGGTACCGGCGATCCGCTCGGCCTGCTCGACCGCCTCGCGCACGGCGACTTCGGTCGCCGCCGCATCGGCGATATAGCCGCGCTTGACCCCCCTGCTCTCGCGCTGGCCGGTGCCGAGCACGATCAGTTCGCCGCCATCGCCCTTCTGCGCGATCAGCGCCGAAACCTTGGACGATCCGATATCGAGCGCAGTGATCAGTCCTTCAGGTGCTGTCTTCGCCATACGCCTTATCCCTGTACCAATTTGAACGCGCTATGCTTAGCTTCGATAAGTGCCGGTCCCTGCGGCCTATTTTCGCTGTCCGGGTCGGAAATCGCACGCTCGACCACCTGACCGGGCTTGCGTGCGACAAACTTCTTCGGATCGCGCATGTCGAAACGGAGATAGCCCTTGCCCAATAATGGCGTCACTCCGTCGATTTGGGCGAATTTCACCAGAGCCCTGGCGGCGTCGGCATCACCTTCGGGCAGCGCCAGCGTCTCGCCGGATTCGAACAACAGGTTCCAGCGCCGGTTGCCGACCCAGGTCGCCGCCTTGACCAGCGGGCGGAGCGCGGGCGCGGCCTCGAGCAGCTTCTGATAATTCGCTTCCTGCTGGTTCGCGCCGGGGCCGATCACCAGCGGCAGATCGGGCATGGCGTCAGCCTTTACCGGCTCCAGCCACACCCCGTTCTCCGCGATCAGCGACAACCGCCCGCGATCCTGCCACACGGCGGTCGGTGTGCGTTCGACGATATGAACGAGCAGTGTGTCGGGCAGCCGGCGCGAGACATGGGCATCGGCGATCCAGCCAAAGGACAGCAGCTTCTGGCGAACGTCCTCGAGATCGACCAGCGGCATCGCGCGGGATTTCTGATCGAGCGCAACGGCATAGACCGTCATCCGATCCATTCGCTTGAGACCCGTGACCTCGACCTGCTCGACACGAAAGCCGGCACGACCGACACCCTCGGCAATGGCCACGCCGATCGCGCCCGGTACGCCGAACCAGGTCGCCGCCGCGATCGCGACCGCACCGACCGCGCCGACGATCGACCAGGTGGCAATCCGGCCCAGGGTCTCGTGGCTGATCGGCAGCGCCTCGATCATCCGGTCGATGATCGACTGTTTGGGCTGCTGGCGGCGTTTCGACTGGATCTGCCGGCGGGGCGGCGATCCGCGCTTGATCGTTCGGCTCACGTCTTTTTCTCCGGACCCAGGGCCTCCTCGACGATCTTCTGGACCAGCTCGGCATAGCTGAGACCGATATAGCGCCCCTGCTCGGGCACGAGACTCAGCGCGGTCATGCCGGGCTGGGTATTGACCTCGAGCAGGAACAGGCCGTCCACGCCCTGGCTGTCGTCCCAGCGGAAATCGGCGCGCGACACGCCCTCGCAGCCGAGCAGCCGGTGCGCATCGAGCGCGATGCGCTTGCAGGCGTCGGCGATCTCGTCGGGGATCTCCGCCGGGCAGACATGCAACGTCAGGCCATCGGTATATTTCGCATCATAATCGTACCAGCCGCTCTTGGGCTTGAGCTCGGTCACGGCGAGCGCCTCGCCGGCCAGCACGGCGGTGGTCAGCTCGCGCCCCCGGATATAGGGCTCCGCCAGCAGCTCCTCGAACTCGCCCCAGGGCCCGCTTACGCCGCGTGCGATCGGGTTGCCGTAATTGCCTTCGTCGGTGACGATCGCCACGCCTACCGAGGAGCCTTCATTGACCGGCTTCAGCACATAGGGGCGCGGCAATGGATCGCCATCGAACAGGGTCTCGCTCTTCACGATCCGCCCGCCCGGCATCGGGATGCCGTGCGGTACCAGAGTCTGCTTGGTCAGCAGCTTGTCGATCGCGATCACTGAGGTGACGAGGCCCGAATGCGTGTATTTGAGGCCCATCAGGTCGAGCATGCCCTGCACCGACCCGTCCTCGCCGGGTGTCCCGTGCAGCGCGTTGAACACGACATCCGGCGCCGCCTCGGCCAGCCTGGCCGCGACGTCACGGCCCATGTCGATCCGGGTGACCCGATGGCCGAGGCTTTCCAACGCATCAGCGACCCCGGCACCCGACATCAGCGACACTTCGCGCTCGGCCGACCAGCCGCCCATCAGGACTGCGACGTGCAAGCTCACTTCTTTACGCCCACGCGCTGAATCTCCCATTCGAGCTCGACCCCGGACGTCGCCCTCACCTTCTCGCGCACTTCCTCGCCCAGCGCCTCGATCTCCGCGCTGGTCGCGCGGCCGAGGTTGAGCAGGAAGTTGCAATGCTTCTCGCTGACCTGCGCGTCGCCGCGGGTCAGCCCGCGACAGCCCGCCTGGTCGATCAGCGCCCAGGCCTTGTGGCCGTCGGGATTCTTGAAGGTCGATCCGCCCGTGCGTGACCGCAGCGGCTGCGACGCCTCGCGCTCGGCCGCGATCCGGTCCATCTCGGCGCCGATCACCGCCGGATCGCCTGGCGTACCTCCGAACACTGCCTCGACCACCACGGCACCCGGCGGTAGATCGGAATGGCGATAGACATAACCGAACTTCGCCGCCGGCCAGATCTCGACATCGCCCGAGCGTGTCACGACGGTCGCCTCGATCAGGATATCCGACGTGTCGCGGCCATAAGCGCCCGCATTCATCTTGACCGCGCCGCCGACCGTGCCGGGAATGCCGCGCAGGAACTCCAGCCCGGCGATGCCAGCGTCCCGTGCGGCGCTCGCGACGGAAATCCCCATCGCCGCGCCACCGGCGCGCACCCGGTTGCCCGGTTCAATGACTGTCTTCGCCATCGCCTTGGGCAGGCGCACCACGACCCCGGGCACGCCGCCATCGCGCACGATCAGGTTCGATCCGACCCCCACCGGCAGCACCGGCGTCTCGGGATCGAGCCCGGCCAGGAACACCGACAGGTCGTGCACGTCCTTCGGCCGCACCAGCCATTCGGCCGGCCCGCCGGTGCGGAACCAGATGAAGTCGGCCAGGCTGCCGTCATGCACGGCCGTGCCCTGCAGCGGCGGCAAGGCATGACAGACATTGCTCATCGCGCTGCCTCGATCGCATCGGCGAGGCCCGCAGCCCATTTGGTGATGTCCCCCGCCCCGAGGCATACGACCATGTCGCCCGGCCGGGCCACCCCGGCCAGCGTCGTCGCAAGCGCATCGGCATCGGCAATCGTTGCCGCCGATCGGTGGCCGCGCCGCTTGATGCCCTCGACCAAAGCTTCCGCGTCGACCCCCTCGACCGGCGCCTCGCCCGCGGCATAGACCGGCGTCACATAGACCATGTCGGCATCGTTGAACGCCTGCTGGAACTCCTCCATCAGGTCGCCGAGCCGCGAATAGCGATGCGGCTGCACCACCGCGATCACCCGGCTTTCGACGCCCTCGCGCGCCGCCGACAGCACCGCGCGAATCTCGACCGGGTGATGACCGTAATCGTCGATGATCGTCACGACGCCGCCGTCGAGCGGCACCTCGCCGACCTTGGTGAAGCGCCTTTTCACCCCGCCGAACTTGCTGAACCCCTGCTGGATCGTGGCATCGTCGATGCCGAGCTCGAGCGCCACGCCGATCGCGGCGAGCGCGTTCTGGACATTGTGGCGGCCCGGCATCGGCAGCTCGATCCCCTCGATCGAGCGGCTTGTCCCGTCACGGTTGCGCACGATGGTCTCGAAACGATTGCCGCCGGGGATGGGCGTGACGTTGACGCCGCGCACATCGGCCTGGGCGGAGAAGCCGTAGGTTACCACGCGGCGGTCGCGCAGGCGCGGGATGATGCCCTGGACCTCCGGATGATCGAGGCAGAGCAGCGCCGCGCCGTAGAAGGGCACATTCTCGACGAACTCGACGAACGCGTCCTTCACGGCGTCGAACGAGCCATAATGGTCGAGATGTTCGGGATCGATGTTGGTGACGACCGCGATCGTCCCGTCGAGCCGCAGGAAGCTGCCGTCGCTTTCATCGGCCTCGACCACCATCCAGTCGCTCGCGCCGAGCCGCGCGTTGGACCCGTAGCTGTTGATGATCCCGCCGTTGATCACGGTCGGATCGACGCCGCCCGCGTCGAGCAGCGCCGCGATCATCGACGTCGTCGTGGTCTTGCCGTGCGTGCCGGCGACCGCGACGGTGGATTTCAGCCGCATCAGCTCGGCCAGCATCTCCGCGCGCCGCACCACCGGGATGCGGCGCTCGAGCGCGGCCTCGAGTTCGGGGTTGCCGCGCTTGATCGCCGTCGAGGTGACGATCACCACCGCGTCGGCGAGATTTTCGGCCTTCTGGCCGATATGGACGGTGATGCCCTTGTCGCGCAGGCCCTGCACGACATAGCCCTCCGCCATGTCGGAGCCCTGCACCTTGTAGCCGAGATTGTGCAKCACCTCGGCGATGCCGGACATGCCGATCCCGCCGATTCCGACGAAATGGATCGTGCCGATATCGGTTGCGACACCCTTCATGCGTAAAGCGGCTTTCCATTGCTGCCCATCGGGATCGGCACGCCGATCGGCATGTCCCCGGGCGTGTCGTTCAAATTCTCGACCAGGTCGGCGAGGTCGCGCGCGGCGTCGGGACGGCCGCAGCTGCGCGCACGGCCCGCCGCGTTCTGCAGCGCCACGGGGTCCAGCCCGAGCTTCTGCATCTGCCTGGCCAGCTCGACCGGGGTGAAGCTGCGCTGGTCGATCGTGCGCGCGCCGCCGGCCTCGGTCATTTCGCGCGCATTGGCGGTCTGGTGGTCGTCCGTCGCGCTCGGCAGCGGCACGAGGATCGCGGGCCGGCCCGCCACGGTCAGCTCGGCCAGAGTCGACGCGCCGGCCCGGGCGATCACGAGATGCGCCCAGGCAAGCTGTTCGGGCAGGTCGGGCAGATAGGTCGCAAGGTCGGCCGCGATCGACAGTTCGGCATATTTCGCCCGGGCCGCATCGATATCCTCGATCCGCGCCTGATGCGTCACCTGCAACCGCCGGCGGAAGCTCACTGGCAACAGCGATAGCCCCTCCGGCACGACCCGGCTCAAGATGTTGGCGCCCTGGCTGCCGCCGGTCACCAGCACACGGAAGATGCCGTCCTCTTCAAGCAGCGGATAGGGCCTGGAACGCAGCGCCAGCACCGAATCGCGCACCGGATTGCCGACCAGGTGAGTCTTGCCGCGATATTTCGGCGCGAGCCGCGCGACATCGGGATAGGAGGTCGCGATGGCGCTGACCTTGCCGGCGACCAGCCGGTTGACGCGCCCCAGCACCGCATTCTGCTCATGCACCGCGGTCGGGATCTTCTGGTGGAACGCGGCGAGCAGCGCCGGCAGCGCGGGATAGCCGCCGAACCCGATCACCGCCGCGGGGCGGAAGGTGCGGTACAGCTCGATCGCCATCGCGCGGCCCTTGAGCATCGCCGACGCCGCGCGCGCCCAGCCGAGCGGCCCGCCGGCGAGACGCCCGGCCGGCAGCACATGAGTCTGCACGTCCTCGAACAGCCCGGGAAAACGGACGCCGCGATCGTCGCTGATCAGCGCGACATGATGGCCGCGCTTCATCAGTTCGGCCGCGAGCGCCGCTGCCGGGACCATATGGCCGCCGGTGCCGCCTGCGGCGAGGACGAAATGCCGTGCCTGAGTCATTCCCCGCTCCATCGTGCGATATAAGGCGACCGCGATACGAAGGGATTGCGCCGGGTGAAAGCCAGTAACATGCCCATGCCGATCGACAGCGCGATCATCGACGATCCGCCATAGCTGATAAAGGGCAAGGTCATGCCCTTGGACGGGGCGAGCCCGGTGTTCACCGCCATCGAAATCAGCGCCTGAGTGCCGAACTGAGTCGCGAGGCCGGCGGCGGCGAACAGCCGGAACTCGTCCTGTTCGTCGAGCAGCTTCACGAACACCCTGACGACGATCGCGAGGAACAGCAGCGCGATGATCATGCAGGCGATCAGCCCGAATTCCTCGCCGATCACCGAGAAGATATAGTCGGTATGCCCTTCGGGCAGGCGGAATTTCATCGATCCGCCGCCCGGCCCGGTGCCGCGCCAGCCGCCCCCGGTGATCGTGTCGTGCGCCGCGTTGGTCTGGAAATGGTCGGATCCCCCCGCCCCCTCGGCGTTGGGGAAGAGATAGGCGTCGATGCGTGTCCGCGCCGTGCCGTAGAAGAGATAGGCGGCGATCACGCCGGCCGGCACGCAGCCGATCAGCGCCGCCATCACCTTGGGCGATGTCCCCGCGATCATCAGCAACGCCAGCCACACCGCGACGAACACCATGGTCTGGCCGAAATCGGGCTGAAGCATCAGCAGCGCCGCGACAAGCACGGTCATCGCCCCGGTGATGATCACCACCGGCAGCGACTCGTCCTTGGCGCGCATCGACAACAGCCAGGCGCAGGTGACGATGAAGAAGGGTTTCAGGAATTCCGACGGCTGGATCAGCGACACGCCGAAATTGAGCCAGCGCGTCGAACCATTCTTCTCCACCCCGAAGAACGGCACCGCGATCAGCAGCACGAGGCAGGCGACGGTGCCGAGCAGCGCCATGCGCCGCGCGATGGCGACCGGCAGCATCGACACGGTGAACAGGATCGGCAGCGACACGCACACCCAGGCCAGCTGCCACCAGAGATAGAAGAGCGGCGGGATATGATGCTTGTCGTCCGAATAGCGCGTCGCCGCCGCTGGCGAGGCAGCGCCTACCGCGATCAGCCCGACCGCGATCAGCAACAGCGTGAGCAGCAGGAGCACGCGGTCGATATCCCAGAACCACATGCCGAGCGCCGAACGGTCGCCGCGACCGCCTTCGCCCTTCATGCGCTTCCACAGCGTCAGCGTGCCGGAGCCGGTCCTGGTCATGGCAACGCCTCGACCAGCGCGCGGAACTGATCGCCGCGATCCTCGAAATCGCGGAACTGGTCGAACGACGCGCAGGCCGGCGACAGCAGCACCGTGTCTCCCGCCGCGGCGTTCGCCGCCGCGCTCTTCACCGCTGCCTCAAGCGTGCCGCTTTGCTCGACCGGCATCAGCGGCTTCAGGATAGCGGCGAACCGCGGTCCGGCTTCGCCGATCGTATAAGCGCGCGCGACGTGCCCGAACCAGGGAGCGCAGGCATCCAGGTCATCGGTCTTGGCCTGCCCGCCCAGAATCCAGTGGATGTGCGAGAAGGCGGCAAGCGCCGGCGCGGTGGATTCCGGGTTGGTCGCCTTGCTGTCGTTGACAAACGCCACGCCGCGATGCGCGGCGACCCGCTCCATCCGGTGCGGCAGACCCTTGAAGCTCGCCAGACCGCGTTCGATCGCTGTGTCATCGACGCCGAGCGCCGTGCACGCGTCGATCGCGGCGAGCGCGTTCTGGGCATTGTGCGGCCCTTGCAGCGACGGCCAACGCGACTGGTCCATGCAGATGCCCGGCGCGATCCTGGTCAGATGCTCGCCCCGCGCCGACAGTGACCGCGCGATCCCGGCCGAGGCGGCATCGCCGATCCCGACGATCGCAGCGTGATCGGGCGACTGCATCGCGAACAGCCGCGCCTTGGAGGCGGCATAACCCTCGAAACCGTCATAGCGATCGAGATGGTCGGGTGTGATGTTGAGCAGGATCGCGACATCGCAATCCAGGCTGGTGGTCAGGTCGATCTGATAGCTCGACAGCTCGAGTACATAGACGCCACCTTCCGACAAGGGCTCCTCGCCCAGGATCGGCTTGCCGATATTCCCGCCGAGCCGCGCAGGGACGCCCGCGGTCTCCAGGATATGGTAGATCAGCGCGGTCGTGGTGGATTTGCCGTTGGTGCCGGTGATCCCGACCACCTTGTGTGCCGGGAGGCTGGCCCGCGCCTGCGCGAACAGCTCGATATCGCCGATGATCGGGACGTTCGCCGCGCGCGCCCTGGCAGCCACCGGGTGGCGATTGATCGGCACCCCCGGCGACACGACGAGCCCGTCGAAGCCGGCAAGATCGATCTCTTCCGGGTTGGCGATGATCGCTCCGCCAACCGCTGCCTGCGCCGCCTCGTTCGAATCCCACGCCGTCACCGCGGCCCCGCTCGCCACCAGCGCGCGCACCGTCGCCGCGCCCGAGCGTGCAAGCCCCAGCACTGCGTAGCGTTTGCCGCGCCAGGTGGGGCTGGTGATCACCGAAGCTTCAAGGTCGACAGGCCTGCGAGCGCGAGCACCAGCGCGATGATCCAGAAACGGATCACGACCGTCGGTTCGCTCCAGCCGAGCTGCTCGAAATGATGATGGATCGGCGCCATCTTGAACACACGCTTGCCGGTGCGCTTGTAGAAGAACACCTGGATGATGACCGACAGCGCCTCGATCACGAACAGGCCACCGATGATGCCCAGCACGATCTCATGGTGCGCGACGACGGCGATGGCACCCAGCGCGCCGCCCAGTGCCAGGCTGCCCGTGTCGCCCATGAAGACGGCCGCCGGGGGCGCGTTGAACCACAGAAAGGCGAGCCCGCCGCCAACGATGGCGCCGCAGAAGATGGCCAGCTCGCCGGCGCCCGGCACGTGCGGGATACCGAGATAGGCCGCGAACTTCGCATTGCCCGCCAGGTAGACGATGATCATGAACGTCACCGAGGCGATGATCACCGGCATGGTGGCCAGGCCATCGAGCCCATCGGTCAGATTGACCGCGTTGCCGAACGACACGATCGTGAACGCCGCGAAGACGATGTAGAAATAGCCCAGGTCGATCGAGACGCCGGTGGTGAAGGGCAGATAGAGATGCGTCCCGTTCTCATGGACGATCAGGGCGCTCGCGATCGCCGCGATCGCGAACTCGCCGAGCAGGCGCATCCTGCCCGAAACGCCCTTGGTGCTGGCCTTGCTCACCTTGTCATAGTCGTCGAGGAAACCGATCGCGCCGAACCCCAATGTCACGAACACGCAGGCCCAGACGAACGGGTTGTCGAATCGCATCCACAGCAGGAGCGAGAGGGTGAGCGAGGTCAGGATCATCAACCCGCCCATGGTCGGCGTGCCGCGCTTGGCCAGATGGCTCTGCGGTCCATCGGTGCGGATCGGCTGCCCCTTGCCCTGCCGCACGCGCAGCCAGCCGATGAAACGGGGACCGATGATCAGGCCGATGAACAAAGCCGTCGCGACCGCGCCGCCCGACCGAAAGCTCTGATAGCGGAAGAGATTGAGAAGGCCCGGAAAACCGAGATAATTGGCGATCAAATAGAGCATTATGCTGTCCCGTTCGCCAAACCGGCGACCACGCTCGCCAACCCGACTCCGTTCGAACCCTTGATGAGAACCGCGTCGCCCGGCGCCAGCAATGCCGACAGGCTCGTCCGCGCGGCGGCGGCATCGGCCACATGAACGAAATCGACCTTGCCCTCAAGCGCGTTCGCCAGTGCCGCCATCGCTTCACCGACCAGAATGACCCGTTCGACGCCTGCCGCGATGATCGGTTCGGCCAGCCCCGCGTGATAGGCGTCGCTCTTCTCGCCGAGCTCGCGCATCTCGCCCAGTACCGCGATCCTGCGTATCGCCTTCTCGGCGCCGAGCACCGCCAGGGTCGCGCGCATCGAGCTTGGATTGGCGTTGTAGCTCTCGTCGATGACCAGCGCCTCGCCGCCCGCGACCGGCACCGTCAACCGGGCGCCGCGCCCGGCAAGCCCGCTCAGTTCCGCCAGGGCAAGCCCGGCCATCGCAAGATCGCCGCCGACCGCGTCGACCGCCACCAGCACCGCCAGCGCGTTCGACACCCAGTGCATGCCGGGCTGGCCGACGGTGAAGCTCAGCTCTTTCTCGCCCAGCGATGCCGTGATGAAGGTTCCGCCGCTCGCGGTGCGCATCGTCTCGATCGCGCGGACGTCCGCGCCCTGGTCGAGCCCGAAGGTCACGATCCTGGCCGCATGGGGCCTGGCATGGCCGATCAGCCGGTCGCGATGCGGGCTGTCATACGGGATGATTGCCACCCCACCCGGCTCGAGCCCGGCAAAGATCTCGCCCTTGGCGTCGGCAATGGCGGATTCGTCGGGGAAAAAGGCAGTGTGTGCGGGGGCGATGGCGGTCACCATCGCGACATGCGGGCGCACCAATGTGGTCAGATGCGCCAGTTCGCCGGCATGGTTCATGCCCATCTCGAACACACCGAACCGGCTCGCCGCCGGCATGCGCGCGAGGCTCAGCGGCACGCCGGTATGATTGTTGTAGCTCTTCACCGACCGATGCGCGGTGCCGGGCGCACCACGATCGAGCGCCGCGAACAGCGCCTCCTTGGTGCTGGTCTTGCCGACCGATCCGGTCACGCCGATGATCTTCGCGTCCGTGCGCGCCCGCGCGCCGCGCGCCAGATCTTCCAGTGCCGCCATCGTATCGGCGACCAAAACATGCGGGTGCGGTGTCGATACGCTGACAACCGCACCCGACGCTCCCCGCTCGGAGCTTTGATCGAGAAATTTGTGCCCGTCGCTCGCCTCGCCCTTCAGCGCGACGAACAGATCGCCCGGGCCGACCTCACGGGAGTCGAAGGTGACGCCGCTGGCGGCGAAGTCGGCCGATGCGGTCCCGCCGGTGGCGGCCGCGATCTCGGCGGAGGTCCAGAGGGGAGCGGTCACAGCACCACCCCTCCGCCGTTCGTTTCGAGCGCAGTTGAGAAACACTTGTTGCGCGCCTGCTTCTCGACTGCGCTCGAAGCGAACGGAAAATGGATCATGCCGCCATCTCCCGCGCGACGCTCACATCGTCGAACGGCAGCACCAGATCGCCGACGATCTGCCCCTGCTCATGTCCCTTGCCGGCGACCAGCACGATGTCCCGCGGCCCCGCCTCGGCGATCGCCGCGCCGATTGCGTCGCGCCGCGATCCGATCTCGGTCGCGCCGGGGGCGCCCTCCATCACCATCGAGCGGATCGCCGCCGGATCCTCGGAACGCGGATTGTCGTCGGTCACATAGACCTTGTCGGACAATGCCGCCGCGACCGCGCCCATCGGCGCCCGCTTGCCCTGGTCGCGGTCTCCGCCCGCGCCGAACACCGTGATCAGCCGGCCGGCGACATGCGGCTTCAATGCCGCGATCGCTGCCTCCAGCGCGTCGGGCGTATGCGCATAATCGACATAGACCGGCGCCCCGCTCCGCGCGATCACCGCGCGCTCGAGCCGCCCGCGCACCGGCTGCAGCCGGCCGAGCGCCGCCAGGGTCTGCGCCACATCGCCGCCGGTAGCGATCACCAGCCCTGCAGCTGTGAGCGCATTCGCTGCCTGATAGGCGCCGATGAGCGGCAGCATCACCTTGTGCGCCTTGCCCTCGGCCTCGATCACCAGCCCCTGTCCCAGCAGGGTCGGATCGCGTGACACCAGCTTCAGCGTTTCGCCCTGGGTGCCGACCGTCAGCACGCGAAGCCCCCGCTCCCGCGCGATATCGATCACCCGCGCCGCATGGGCATCATCGGCCCACACCACCACCGCGCCGCCATCGACCACCACGTCGGAAAACAGCCGCAGCTTGGCCTCGAAATAGGCGTCCATCGTCCCATGATAATCGAGATGGTCGCGGCTGAGATTGGTGAAGGCAGCCGCCTGCACCGGCAGCCCCTCGGTGCGATATTGCGACAGCCCATGGCTCGACGCCTCGAACGCGACATGGCTCACGCCCTCGCGCGCCAGCCCCGCGACATTCGACAGGAAGGTGACGATGTCCGGCGTGGTCAGGCCGGTCGAGACCTGGTCGTCCGCCGTGGTCACGCCCAGGGTCCCGATCGACGCGGCATGGAAGCCGGTCATCCGCCACAATTGCCGGGTCATCTCGACCGTCGAGGTCTTGCCGTTGGTGCCCGTCACCGCGACCGCAGTCCCCGGGAAAGGCGCGAAATAGCGCGCCGCCAGGCCGGCGAAGCGTTTGCGCGGATTGACGTCGGCGATGTGCGCCACGCCCTCGACGCGCGCCTCCGGCCGGGCGACCACGGCGATCGCCCCACCGGCAATCGCCGCCGGAATGAAATCCTCGCCATTCACCTGCGCGCCCTCGAACGCACCGAACACGGTGCCGGGCGCCACCTTGCGATGATCGATCGCGAAGCCGGTGACCGTCGCGTCCTCCGCTCCACCGGTCAGCGCGCCAAGCTTCATTCGGCGTCCGCCGGGTTCTCGCCCGGAGCATGCCAGAGCAGCGGCAGCAGCTCCGAGACATCGACGTCGCGATGGTCGTCGGGCGTCACGCCCAGCATCGCGCCAGTGCGCGAGATGACGCGGCTGACGACCGGGGCCGCGGTCCAGGCGGCGGTGGTGAGACCGAAGGATTCGGCATTGCCGATGGGCGAATCGAGCATGGCGATCACCACATAGCGCGGCGCGTCCATCGGGAAAGCCGCCGCGAAGGTCGAGACGTTCGCTTTCTTCGAATAACCGCCCGCACCAGCGACTTCGGCCGTGCCGGTCTTGCCGCCGACGCGGTATCCCGGCGCTTCGCCCTTGCGGCCGGTGCCCTGAGTCACGACCAGCCGCAGCAGCTGGCGCATACGCGCGCTGGTTGCCTCGGAAAGCACGCGGCGGCCCTCCGGCGCCTTGCCCGGCGCGACCTTGAGCAGAGTCGTCGGCCGCCAGATGCCGCCGTTCACGAGGGTCGCATAGGCGTTGGCGAGGTGCAGCGGCGTCACCGCGATGCCATGGCCATAGGCCGTGGTCATCACCGTGGTACGCGCCCAGAAGACCGGCCAGATCGGCTTCTGCTTCTCGCGCAGCTCGATCTCCGGGCGCGTGTCGAAGCCCATCGCCTTGAACATCGCCGCCATGCGATCCTTGCCGATCTCGTCGGCGATGCGGGCGGTAACGATGTTCGACGAATGGATCAGCGCCTCGGGCATGTCGAGGAAACGCTTCTGCGCATGGTCGTCATGGATGGTGAAGCCGCCGACATGCAGCGGCGCAGTCGCGTCGAAGCGCCGCGCCATCGAGGTGACGACGCCACTTTCGATCGCGGTCGCCATCGTGATCGGCTTGAAGGTCGATCCCAGCTCGTACACGCTCTGCGTCACGTTGTTGCGCAGCGCATCGCTGCTCGTGCCGGCAAGCTTGTTGGGATTGTAGACCGGCAGCGACACCATCGCCATCACTTCGCCGGTGTGGACGTCGAGCACGATGCCCGTGGCCGATCGCGCCTTGAACGAGAGCATCGCCCGACCCAGTTCGCTCTCCATCGCCGCCTGGACGCGGCTGTCGATCGACAGGGTCACCGGCGTGCCGCGCGTCGAGGGGCTGGTCAGCTGGTCTTCGAACGCCCGCTCGATTCCCGCACGCCCCATGATCCGCCTGTCGTCGCCCGTCGGGCCGATATAGCCGAGCACATGCGCCGCCATGGTCGTCTGCGGATAGAGACGCTCCGGCTCGCGCGCGAAGGCAAGCCCCGGCTCACCGATCGCGTGCACGGCGTTGACCAAGGCGGGCGAGGCATGGCGATCGAGATAGGTGAAGCTCACCGGCAAGGTCAGTTTGGCATAATACCAGGATTCGTCATGCCCCGGCAGCACGGCGGCGAGCTTCGCCGCCAGGTCGCGCTTGTCGCCGAGCAGCTTGCCGGGATGCACGCCGATGGTCCACGCCTCGATCGTCCGCGCCAGCGGCTCGCCATTGCGGTCGAGGATGTCGCCGCGCTGCATGATGCCGGATACCGGTCCCTGGGTGCTGGTCGGCTCCGAGACGAAGCCGAGCATCGCGATGCGCCCGATCACCAGCGTGAAGCCGGCGGCGATCAGTAGCATCAGCATCATCAGCCGCACATGCGCCGTCGCGACCAGCGCATGGCGCTGGCCGGTCGGGCGGCGCTGTGGCAGCGGGCGTGCGACGAGCGCGGTCAACGCATGCGCCCCGATTCCGTGCGGGCACCGCTGAACAGGTCGCCGATCGTCGAATCGCTGAGCAGCTTGCGGTCGAGGAGCGCCACCGCCTGCGGCTTGACGCTCCGGACGGTGCGCCCGGGCGTCGTCGTCGGCGCCGCAGCCGCCGTCCGGATCGGCTTGGCCGCCACGCGGGTCGCCGCGGCGACCGTGACGGGAGCCGGAGCTTGCGCCACGGCGGGCGTGGTCTCGACGATCCGCGTCGCCACCGCCGGCGTCGCCGCCGGGCGCATGGTCGAACCGTCGGGCAAAGCGGGCACGACCAGCGACGCGGTCTGCACCGTCGCGGCCTGGCCCTGGCTAAGGTCGAGCGACGCGAGCGCGCCCTCATCGGCCACGAACTGGGCCGCCGCCGGCGCGGTCAGGCGCAGCGTGTCGCCGTTCCACCTCTCGAGCTGGGCAAGGTTGGCCCGCGTGTCGAACTCGGTCTCGAGCGCGCGGATGTCGCGGTGCGCCTGGGCGATCAGCGCCACCGTCTTGTCCAGCTTCTTGCGCTCCGCCGCGACCTGCAACGGCACGAGCAGAAAGCCCAGCGCGACAGCGACGCCGGCCAGGAACCAACCGAGACTCTTCCAAGCATACGCAAGCATCACAACGCTCCTTCAGAAGTCCAGGCTGCGGCATCGGTCCGCAACGCTGTCCGCAAGGTCGCCGATCGCGCGCGGGGGTTACGCGCGATCTCGGCGTCGTCGGCGCGCACCGCGCGACCGACATTCTCGAAACTCGGCTTCGCATTGGCCGTCAATTCGGGAAGATGGCGGGACCGGCCAGGCAGCGATCCGCTGCGCTCGCGCAGGAATCGCTTCACCATCCGGTCCTCGAGCGAGTGGAACGTCACCACGGCCAGCCGGCCGCCCGGTTTCAGCACCCGCTCCGCCGCGGCAAGGCCGTCGGCGAGCTCGTCGAGTTCCCTGTTCAGATGAATCCGGATCGCCTGGAAGGTCCGGGTGGCCGGATCCTTCTTGTCGTGCGGCTTGTAGCCGAGCGCCCGGCGAACGACGTGCGCGAGCTCGCCCGTCCGCGCGATCGGGCGCGCGGCGACGATCGCGCGCGCCACCCGGCGGGCCCGCGGCTCTTCTCCATAATTGTACAGCACGTCGGCGATCACCGCTTCGTCGGCATGGTTGACGAAGTCGGCCGCGGTCTCGCCTTCCTGGCTCATGCGCATGTCGAGCGGCCCGTCCGCCTGGAAGGAAAAGCCGCGCTCGGCCTGGTCGAGCTGCATCGAGGACACGCCGATATCCATCGTCACGCCGTCCACCGGCACCGCGCCGCGCGCCTCCAGCTCGGCATCAAGCGCCGAAAAGGTCGCCGGGATCAGCGTGAGGGCACCGTCCGACGCCGCTTCCATCGCCCGCCCGCCCGCGATCGCATCGGGGTCGCGATCGAACGCGAACACGATCGCGCCGCTGGACAGGAGAGCGCGGGTATAGCCGCCCGCGCCGAAGGTCGCATCGACATGACGTTCGCCCGGGGTAACGGCGAGCGCGGCGACGACCTGGTCGAGCAGCACGGGGACATGCGGCGCGGGGACAGACAGCTCCGGGGCGCTCACAACGCGATTCCCTTGAGCTGGCAGTGATAGCGGGCACATGACTTGACCATCTCGGCCACGCCCTCGGCCTCGATCAGGGTCTTGGGGTCCCAGATCTCGAAATAATCGAACACGCCGTAGAAAAAGGCGTTGGTTCCGATCTTGGCGTGAAAGCGTGGGAAGCCCGGCATGATGAAACGACCGCTGCCGTCGAACGGCGTCGCCTCGCCCTGCGCCGCGCGGCGCTTGATGTTGTAGTCATACTCGCCGTCATCGGCAGTATAGGCTTCCTCGCGTGCGTCGAGCTTAGCCTTCAGGATCGGCACATAGGCGGGGTCATAGGCGATCAGGCAGGGGTGCTTCTGATGGACGCCGATGATGACGGTGCCGCCGTCCTTGCCGTCGGGACGCGGGCTGTTCTGGGCGAGAATGGCCCTGAGCGAAGCGGGGATGGCGACACGGCCCTTGTCGTCGACAAGGCCAAGTCCGTCTCCCTGATATTCTGCCCTTTGCGCCACGCCGTACCCCGAACTCCAGCAGGCATGACTCTCCCGTCTTCGAAAGACGGCTTTCGCCGCCCTCCAGCGCGACGCCGCGCAGGCGAGATGAGTTTACCCCTGTCGGCACAGGGTTAACTCGGGGCTCTCGGGGATTCAAGGGGAAATCAGGGGAAAACCGGGGCGGCGGCCCTAATATCTTCGATTCCCCGGGGAATTAATTACTGTCATTTCAACATGTTCCCGGTGTGTTCCACAGCTCGCTGGGTTTTGGGGGCGTTTTCCCCGGAATGCCCGGGAGTTTTGCCATGATCTCCCCGACTTTCCCGGCCGACGCACTCGGTTCCGGGGCGGGAGGTCATCTCGGCTTCGCGTTGTTGGAAAGCTGCGCGACGTTCAGGTCGGTCGCGGTGCTCGGCGCTACACCGAGCTCCGCGAGCGGCTCGCTGGTGGTGCCCTCTGCCGGTGGCGCCTGGTTGCCCGCCGCCATGTTGGCGACGACATCGGGACGTGCGCCGCCGACCACGATCAGCGGCCGTTCCTTGCTGGCGGTGGAGAAGATCGCGGCCGCCAGCCCGATGAGAAGCAGGACGGCCGCAAGGCCGATCATCCCGACCTTCACCCGTTGCGACGTCTGCGCAGGATCTTGAGCAATGATTTTCATACGTGTGGCATAAATGTAACGCATGAAGATAGTCTTGTCGATGGCTGGACTAGTCGCGTTTCAGCCGCTCCGGAACCGTCAGGCCCTTCGACTCGAGCCAGGCGCGATTATACAGGGTCGAGAGATAGCGGAACCCGGTGTCGCACAGGATCGTCGCGATCCTTTTGCCTGGGCCCAGTTCCCGGGCCAGCCGCACCGCGCCTGCGACGTTGATGCCCGACGACAGCCCGAGGCAAAGCCCCTCCTCGTCGAGCAGCCGGGTCACCCATTCCATGCCCTCCTCGTCGGAGATGCGGAATTGCGTGTCGATCGGCGCGCCTTCCAGATTGGCGGTGATCCGCCCCTGCCCGATCCCTTCCGCGACTGAACTCCCTTCCGACTTCAGTTCGCCACAGGCATAATATTCGTAGAGCGCCGCGCCATACGGATCGCTCAGCGCGATGCAGACATTCTCGTCCTTCGCCTTCAGCCCCAGTCCGACGCCGGCCAGCGTACCGCCGGTACCGACCGAACAGGTGAAGCCATCGACCCGCCCCTCCATCTGGGTCCAGATCTCTTCCGCCGTGCCCACGATATGCGCGCGGCGATTGGCGATGTTGTCGAACTGATTGGCCCAGATCGCATTGGCCGTCTCCTCGGCGATTCGCCGCGAGGTATGCACGAAGTGACCAGGGTTAGAATAAGGCGCGGCCGGCACCAGCACCAGCTCGGCGCCGAGCGCGCGTAGCGTGTCCATCTTCTCCCGGCTCTGAGTCTCCGGCATCACGATGATCGTCCGGTATCCCTTGGCATTGGCGACCAGCGCAAGGCCGATGCCGGTATTGCCCGCGGTACCCTCGACGATCGTTCCGCCGGGCCGGATCTGCCCCTTCGCCTCGGCATCCTCGACGATGAACAGGGCGGCGCGATCCTTCACCGAGGCGCCCGGATTCGCGAATTCGCATTTGCCGTAGATGTCGCAGCCGGTAGCCTCGCTCGGTCCGGTCAGGCGGACGAGCGGGGTATTGCCGATCAGGGCGAGCGTGTTGGGGGCGGTGTGCATGGCGCCTAGATGGCGCGCGATCGCGTGGCGGGCAAGCAAGCTGAATCATCGGCCCGCCAAGTTCGCCATTGTCGCTCCATCATCCCCATGGTAGAATTTTTGATCCCGGAGGTAGAAACATGGGTGTGCAGCTCAACATCAAGGACGAAGAGACGGTTCGCCTGGCCCGCGAACTCGCCGCCGAGATGGGCGAGAGCGTTACCCAGGCGGTACGCATCGCGCTTCAGGAACGGCGTGCTCGCACGGCGGCGCCGCGGCCCCGGGCAAATGTCGAGGAGATGATGGCGGTCGTTCGCGGCTTGCGGGAGCATTGGAAACCGGAGTTTCACGCTCAGGAATTGTCGCTCACGCATGGCGACCTGCTGTATAATGAGGATGGCTCGTTCAAGTGATCGTCGATACCTCGGCGGTCATTGCCATCCTGCGAGACGAGCCCGAGGCGAGATCGTTTCTGGAGGCCATAGCCACGGCAACGAGCGTGCGGATGTCCGCCGGCTCCTGGCTGGAACTGACGGTGGTCGCGACACGCGGGGGCGATGCGCGGATCGGCGAGGCGGCCGATGTCTTGCTGTCTCGCTTCGACATCCAGATCGAGGCTGTCACGCGGGAAATCGCCGCAATAGCGAATGACGGCTATCGGCAATATGGCCGAGGTACACGGCATGCGGCCGACCTCAATTTCGGCGATTGCTTCGCCTACGCACTCGCCAAGGCGACCGGCGAACCGCTCCTCTTCAAAGGTAACGACTTCACCCGGACGGATATCGTCTCCGCCCTATGATCGGGCGACGCCCGCCGCGCGCAGATGCGGGCCCAGCCGCCCGCTCAGCCACAGGAAGAACATCCGGTAATCGCTGAACAGCGACCAGAGCGGATAGGTGAAGGTCGCGGGCCGGTTCTTCTCCACGCCGAAATGCGCCGCCCAGGCAAAGCCGTAGCCGGCGATCGGCACCAGGGCCCACCACCAGCCGCCCTTTACCAGCGCGACCGCGAGGAAGACGAAGGTCAGCGCCGTCCCTGCATAATGCAACCGGCGCGTATCCGGCCTGGCATGCTCGCGCAGATAATAAGGCCAGAATGCGGCATAGGTAGCGATCTGATTTGCCATGAGCGGGATGCTAGCACGACCATCACAAGTGTCGAGGCGAAATTTCGCGCCGTCGTTTAGGCGCCCACCCACCCAAGAACCCAGCTTTTCCGCCGAAAATTGAAATTCCCCTGATGAGATAGGAAAACGCTTGCCAGCCTCAAAAAGCCGTGACACAAACATGGCCATAATGTGGCTCAAATAAGGCGCGCCGAGTTAGGGAGCATGTCATGAAGTCCAAAGCGATTCTGTGCGGCGTGGCGTTGGCAGCGATGCTGGCAGGCTGTGAAAGGTCCGGCAGCAACGGCTATTCGACCCCCAATTACGAAACGGGCGGCGCCGTAGCGGACGAACTGGTCGCCCCCGATGCCAGCGGCGAGAAGTACAAACCCAACGCCATCTCGCCGGTCCACATGGTGGCCGATGCCCCCGTCTCGACCTTCGCGGTCGATGTCGACACCGGCGCCTATGCCAATGTCCGCCGCTTCCTCACCCAGGGCCAGAAGCCGCCGGTCGATGCCGTCCGCACCGAGGAGATGATCAACTATTTCCGCTACGACTATCCCCTGCCCGCCGACCGCGAAGCGCCGTTCAGCGTCACCACCGACGTCGCGCAAGCGCCCTGGAACCCGGACACGAAGATCCTGCGCATCGGCCTGCGCGGCTACGACCTGTCCTATGCCCGCCGCCCGGCCGCGAACCTCGTATTCCTGGTCGATGTCTCTGGGTCCATGGACGAGCCCGACAAACTGCCTCTGGTCAAATCCGCCCTCTCCACCCTGGCCGACAATCTCGGCCGCGAGGATAAGGTCGCCATCGTCGTCTATGCCGGTGCGGCTGGCGTCGTGCTCGATTCCACCAGTAATCCGTCCGAGATCAAGGCAGCGCTCGACGATCTCAGCGCGGGCGGCTCCACCGCGGGCGGCGAAGGTCTGCAACTCGCTTATGCCATCGCCCGCGACAATTTCATCAAGGACGGGGTCAACCGCATCCTCGTCGCGACCGACGGCGACTTCAACGTCGGCATTACTGACCAGACCGAGCTGGAAAAGCTGATCGAGCAGGAGCGCGACGACGGGATTACCCTTACCACGCTCGGCTTCGGCCAGGGCAATTTCAACGACTCGCTGATGGAATCGATCGCCGACCTCGGCAACGGCAATTATGCCTATATCGACAGTGCGATGGAGGCGAAGAAAGTCCTGTCCGAGGAGCTGTCCTCCACGCTCTTCACCATTGCCAAGGACGTGAAGGTCCAGGTTGAGTTCAACCCCGCCTACGTCAGCCAATACCGCCTGATCGGTTACGAGAACCGCGCGCTGGCCGAGCAGGATTTCGATAACGACAAGGTGGACGCGGGCGATATCGGCGCCGGCCATCAGGTCACCGCGATCTACGAGGTCGTGCCCGCCGGCACCAAAGGCTGGCTGTCCGACCGACGCTACACCGACAACCGCCGCGCGACCACGACCGGCAAGCAGGACGGTGAAATGGCGTTTGTCCGCCTGCGCTACAAATTGCCGAACGGCGACACGTCGCGCCTGATCGAACGCCCGGTCGATGCTACGCAACTCGCCACCCGCGCCCTGCCCCAGGGCGACATGGCCTTCGCCACTGCCGTCGCCGCCTTCGGACAGAAGCTGCGCGGCGACACGCGGCTGGGCGACATCGCCTATGCCGATATCCGTCGCCTCGCCGGCAACCCGGACGGCCATTGGCGCCAGGAATTCGTCAAGCTCACTGAACTCGCCGAGGCGGGGCAAGTGCCTGTGGAATCGCGCCGCAACTGGATCGGCTAGGGAGGTCCGGAAAGCGACGCGATCACCACAGCAGGGAGCGGCCGGGGACATGTCCAACCCCCGGCCGTTCTTTACGCATTCCTTATGCAAAGCCTTCAGCGCGCCATCGAAGCTTAATGCTCCCTGCGCCTATCTGAGCACCACGACGCGACAGCGCGCCGTGCCGTGCCGGCGGCCCCATTGCCGGCGCAGGAGCATCCCGATGCACACCAGTCCCGCCGAAGCCGGTGCGGTACCCCATATTCTTCAGGTCGGACAGGATCGCCTCGGCCGCTGGATGGTCCAGGAGAATCACGGCCTGATCGAGGGCGTGTTCATCTCGCGCGACGCCGCCCTGCATTTCGCCCGCCTCGAACGCCACGCCTTCCCCGGCGCGACGGTCGAACTGGTGAACGCTCCGCTCATCTCAACCCTCGCGGCCTGACATGGAGGAAGACGATGACCCCAGATCTCACGGGCTTGCTGGTGATCGGGCTGATCTGCCTCGCGCTGATCGGCCCTGCCCTGGCCTGCCGCCTCGGCGCAGCGCGGAAATCGCACCCCGACATCACCCTCGGATTCAGGGACCCTTATCGCTGAGGCCGTTCCGCAACTCCGATAGCTGAATACCCCTTTCCAGGAGCAACCCATGGCAACCCGCCATATCGCTTTCGACGACACTTACCCTCTCCCGGCCGGCGCGGAAATCGCCCTCGCCTACGACGCCGCCGGCATCGACTATCGCGACTATGCCGATGGCGACGGCCATTTCTCCGGCCGCTACGGCTTTGCCGACCGCGAATTGTGGCAACGCATCGACAAGGCGCTGATCGAGCTGCGCGCCCAGGGCCGCCACGCCATCCGCATCCTCGATTTCGGCTGTGGCCCCGGCACCTGGTTGCTGCGCACGGTCGCCCGCGCTCGCGCGCTCGGCTTCACCGCGATCGAGGGGCATGGCATCGACCTCTCGCCCGCGATGATCGCTCTCGCCCGCCAGGCCGCCATGGCGGTCACCGATCCCCGCATCGGCCTGACCTTTGCCGTCGGCGACATCCTCGAGACGCTCGAACGGGAAGGGCGCCACGCCTGCGACCTCGCGCTCTGCCTCTACGGCGTGCTCAACCATGTCGTCCCCGCTCAACTCCCTGCAGTCACCCGCGCGCTCGCCCAGGTGACCGATGGTGTCCTGATCGCCACGGTACGCTCGGCCGGCAGCCTGCCGTCGATCTTCATCTCGGGCATGGAGAAGGTGCGACATTTCCACCAGGACCATGCGCACGACCGGCTGGAAATCGACATGGTCGATGGCCGCCATCTCGAATTCGGCCTTCATCTGTTCAGCGCGCACGAGTTCCGCGCCCTGTTCGCGCCGCATTGCGCGATCCGCGAGCTGGCCGGGATCGACGTCTTCCACAGCCGTTTCCGCCCCGAGAGCGCCTGGAACCCGGAAACCGAGAATCCCGCGCTCGAGGCAAGCCTTGCCCGTCTCGAACATTTCTGCGCCGGCGATCCCATTTTCATCGATCGCGCGGCGCATATCCTGCTGGTAGGCGGAGCATCGGGATAGAGGCGCCCGCCTCGCAGAAGCGTTTGACACTGCCCGAACCGGCCCCCTAGCCTCGCCTTGACGCACCGGGGGACACCATATGAAACCGCTCGCCACAGCAGCCGCAACGGCCCTCGTACTGCTCCTCTCCCAGGCAGCCTCAGCCCAGGCGATCGCCCCGCGGCCGGACCAGCTTGCCTTCCGCGCCCTCTACAAGGAGCTCGTCGAGACCGACACCTCCGTCTCCACCGGCAGCTGCACCGCCGCCGCGGAGAAGATGGCGACACGCCTGAAGGCCGCCGGCTATGCGGACGATCAGCTCACCTTGTTCAAGGTCGACGGGTTTCCGCTCGATGGCGGCCTCGTCGCGCAGCTTCCCGGCACCTCCGCCGGCGCCAAACCGATGCTGCTGCTCGGCCATCTCGATGTGGTCAACGCCCGCCGCGAGGACTGGACGCGCGATCCCTATAGCCTGATCGAGGAGGACGGCTATTTCTACGGCCGCGGCACGTCCGACATGAAGGCGATGGTCGCCATCTGGGTCGATACGCTGATCCGCCTCAAGCAACAGGGCTACAGGCCGAAGCGCACGATCAAGCTCGCGCTGACCTGCGGCGAGGAATCCGGCGCTCGCATGAACGGCGCGCAATGGCTCGCGGAGAACCGTCCCGATCTCATCGCCGCCGAATTCGCACTCAACGAAGGCGGCGGCGGCCGCGCTGACGGGCACGGCAAGGTCGTCTCGCAATCGATCCAGATCGGCGAGAAGTCCAACCGGAATTTCGAAGTGGAAACGACCAACCCCGGCGGCCACAGTTCGACCCCGGTCGACGACAACGCCATCTACGAACTCGCCGATGCGATCGCGAAGGTTCGCGCCTGGAAATTCCCGATCCGCTTCAACGACACGACCCGCGCCTATTTTGCGAAGGAGGGCGCCGCGCGGAACGACGATGTCGGTCGCGCCATGGTGGCGCTCGCGACCAATCCCGCCGATCGCGCGGCGGAGGCGCTGGTGTCGGCCGACCGCAGCTACAATTCGATGCTGCGCACCACCTGCGTGGCGACGATGCTCGACGCGGGCCATGCCGCCAACGCCCTGCCGCAACGGGCCAGGGCGACGGTAAATTGCCGCATCGTGCCCGGCGAAGACGCCGACTCCACCCGCGCCGCACTGATCGCAGCGATTGGCGATTCCAAGGCCAAGGTTACCCTGGTCGGCCGCCTCCGCCCCGTCGCCGTCCCACCTCCGCTCGATCCGAAGATCATGGCACCCGCGGAAAAGCTCGTCGCGCGCTATTTCCCCGGCGTGTCGCTCATCCCGGTGATGATGACGGGCGCGACCGACGCGACCTATATCGCCCCGATCGGTATCCCGACCTATGGCGTCCCGGTCGGCTGGGGCGATGTGGAGGGCAACGGCACGCACGGCCTGAACGAGCGGCGCGAAGTGCGCGCCGTCTATGTCGGACGGGATTTCCTGTTCGACCTCGTCAAGGCCTATGCAACGCGGCCGTGAATCAGGACGCCTGCGACGGCTCCCGCAGAAGCGCGACCAGCGTTTCTCCCAACGCCCGTACAGCCTCCGGCGCAGCGCCGGCGTCGATCGCCTGTTCGACCGCCCGGGCGGCGTCGCCGATCGCGTGAAAACCGAACATGCCGGCCCGTCCCGACAGGCCGTGGCTCAGGTCGCGCAAGGGACCCCACGCACCGGCGGAAAGCTGGCCGGTGATGGTATCGGCTTCTTCCAGCGCGCGCGCGTGGAAGCGCCCGCGCAGCGCGGCCATGCGCGCGTCGAACTCGGTCAAGCGAGGAACGCGCTGACCTGATCGGCCAGCGTCATCGGATCGAACGGCTTGGCGATCACGCCGCGCGCGCCGAGCTTGAGGAAGCTCGAGACTTCCCGGGTCTGAGTCCGCGCGGTGATGAACACCACGGGGATCGCCGCCGTCCCGGCCTGCTCCTTCAGTCGCGCGAACACGGTCGGCCCGTCCATGCCCGGCATCATCACGTCGAGCAGGATCAGGTCCGGGACCCATTCCGTCGCCTGGTCGATCGCCTCGGGCCCCGACGCGCAGCATCGCACCTCGAACATGGGGTCCAGCTCGATCGCCATTTGCGCGACCTCGCGGATGTCGGCTTCGTCATCGACATAGAGGATCCGCGTCATTCGACTTCCTCCTGGGGGCGCCCTTCGACCATCCGCATCGCCTCGGCGACCAGTCGGTCGAGCGTCGCGCGCGACTTGACCAGCGCCAGGTCGACACCGTTCAACTGATGCGGTTCGACTTCCTGCGCGGTGAACACCAGGATCGGCATGTCGGGACGGCGCTGGCGCAGCTCGGGCACCAGGTCGAGCCCGCTCCCGTCCTCCATCCCGATATCGAGGATCGCCGCGTCGAACGCGGTCTCGCGCACTGCTGCGCGCGCCTGCTTGAGCGTCGGTGTTGAATGGATCACCGCGCGATCCTCGAACACGCTCGACAGCACGCTCAGCATGTCCGGATCGTCGTCGACATGCAGGATGCGCGGCAGCCCGGTCCGACCCCTGGGCACTGCCGCCGGCGCCGCCTTCTGCCGCGTCTCGACTTCCATCGCGGCCGGCAGGTCGACATGGAAGACCGCGCCCTCCCCCGTCACGCTGTCGAAGCTCACCGACCCGCCGAGCCGCGTGGCGATCTCGCGCACGATGCTCAGGCCCAGCCCGGTGCCGCTCTTCTGCCGCGTGTCCGAACTGTCGGCCTGGGCGAATTTCGAGAAGATGCGCCCGTGGAACGCCTCGGGAATGCCGCCGCCCCTGTCCGACACGCTGATCCGGAAACGGCGGTCGAGCGGCGTCACCGACACCCCCACGATGGCGCCGCGCGGCGAGAATTTGACTGCGTTGGACAGCAGGTTGGTCAATATCTGCATCAGCCGGTCCTCGTCGGCGAGCACCGCCGCCCCGGCCGGGACCGGCGCCAGCTCGATCGTCACGCCATATTCCGCGGCGAACCCGGCATTGCCCTGGACCGCGCTCGCCAGCACGGCGTCGAGCCTGACCGGCCGGATGTCGAACTCCATCCGCCCTGCCTCGATCTTCTCGACGTCGAGGATGTCGTTGATCAGCCGCACCAGTCGCGCCGAATTGGCCTGGGCGATCTGCACCAGGCGCAGCGCCTTGGGCGGGATCTCGCCCGCCACGCCGCCGGTGATCAGGCCGAGCGAACCCGCGATCGAGGTGAGCGGCGTGCGCAGCTCGTGGCTCACCGTCGCGACGAATTCGCTCTTCATCTGGTCGATCTGGCGCCGCTCGGTGATGTCGCGCGTCACCGCGAGAAACAGCGTCTTGGAGGCGAGATGGACCGGGCTGATCGACACTTCGATGGGAAAGGCCGTGCCGTCGACGCGGCGCCCGACGAACTCCTGCACTTCGCCCGAGGACTCGCGGTGCCGCGATTCCAGCCGACGCAGGAAGGTTTCGACCTGCCCCCGGTCGGGCGCCACATCGTACAGCACCGCCACGTCGCGGCGCAACAATGCCTCGGCGGTATAGCCGAACATCTTCGCCGCGGCGGGATTGACGCTCTCCATGCTGCCGCTCGGGTTGAGCACGATCATGCCGTCCTTCGCGCAGTGGAAGATCGCCTCGAGACGGGCAGAGAGGTCGGCGTGCCGCAGCAGCGCGCGCTGCCGCGAGGCGCTGCCGCGTGCGATCAGATAGGCCGCCGCGCCCAGCGTCAGCAGCATCAGCACCTCGAGCGCGGTGCTCCGGCGCCGCAGGTCGATCCGTGCTAGCTCGGCTTCCTGGGTCAGCTGATTCAGGTCGATCCGTTCGGCGCTGGAAAGCTTCGCGACCAGTTCGCGCAGCCGGTCCATCCGCTGCTTGCCCTCGCCGCCCGCCACCAGCCGCTGCGCATCGTCGCGCGCGCCGGCGCGCGTCAGCGCGATCGTGCGGGCGGCGAAGTCGCGCACCCCGGCCGAGGCCGTGCGCAGCGCCGCGAGGTCGGCCTGCTCCTCGGGGTCGGACCGCAGATCCTCCGAGAGCCGCGCGAGGTCCGCGTCCACCCGGGTGATGGCGGTGAAATAGGGGCCTAGGAAGCGGTGGTTCGAGGTGATCACGAAGCCGCGCTGCCCCGTCTCGATATCCTGATGGAGCAACAGGACACGCTGCAGATCGGCCCGCGTCTCGTACGACCGGATGACTTCGCGCCGGAGCTCGGCGTCGTCGCCGAACCCCCGGTCGATCGTCACCGTCAGGATCAGCAGGATCAGCGGAATGCCGATGATCGCCACGCCCACCACCCATCGGGCGAGCTGGGAACTGCGTCTCGCAGTCGACGGCATTGGGGGCAGGCTCCTCGGACACGGGCGCGTCGCAGACTCGGTGAGACCGCGCGGGCGGCGCCTTTATGCCATTTCGGACCTTTTGGCACCATCCATGCGCTCACTATGGGTACGCGGTCCCGCCGCCGCCGGACGAGCGCCCTGAAAAATCAACCGAAACGCGTTCGATGTGTCTCCCGCAAAGCACGCTCCGGCAACAAACGAGCAACGAAACCGTACGCGCGCGCATCTCCGCTTGCCAGCGTCCCCCGCACCGTTTCACCTTTGTGACAGGGCAGAAAAAAAGGGGGGATGTCGCGGGGGGCGTGGTTCAGGAGATGATATCATGCGCACATTTAAATCGGGGAAACTCATTGGTATAGCGTCGCTGGCGCTCATCGCGGGGCTGTCGGCCATACCGGCCCAGGCCCAGGAGACGCCGGCCGACACCGCCGCCGGCAGCGACGACATCGTCGTCACCGGCTCGCGCATCCGGCGCAGCCCGCTCGACCAGGACAAGCCCGTCGTCACCGTCGACGAGAACGCCATCGCGCGCACCGGCCTCACCTCCATCGGCGACGTGCTGCAACGCCTGCCCAGCGCCGCGGGCGGCCTTAACACCAAGGTCAACAATGCCGGCAATATCGGCGGCCCGCCCGACGGCACCGGCGTCAGCTCGGGCTCGGCCGAGATCGACCTGCGCTATCTCGCCGCCAAGCGGACGCTCGTGCTGGTCGACGGGCTGCGCTTCGTCAACGGCTCGGCGGCGGGCGGTATCCCCGCCTCGGTCGACCTCAACGAGCTGCCCACCAACATGATCGAGCGCGTCGAGGTGCTGCAATCCGGCGCTTCCCCGCTCTACGGGTCGGACGCAGTCGCCGGCGTCGTCAACATCATCACCAAACAGGCGCAAGTCGGGCTCAAGGCGTCCGCGCAATTCGGCACCTACCGCGCAGGCGACGGCCACACCTGGAATCTCGAGGCAAGCTACGGCATCCAGTCCCCGAACACCGGCACCTCGGTCGTGTTCGGCGGCAGCTATGCCAAGCAGGAAGCGGTCAGCACCCGCGACCGCGCGATCTCGCAATTCCCCACTCCCGGCGCCACCAGCTGCGCCGCGGGCGGCTGCTCCAGCGCGATCCCCAATGGGCGCTTCGACGTGCTCGGTCAGAGCCTCACCCTGCGCGCGCCGGTCGTCGGCCGCCCGAGCTACCCGGCCGATTTCCGCAACTATGTTTCGGCGACCGACAGCTTCAACTTCGCACCCTATAATTACCTGCTCACCCCGTCGGAACGCTACGGCGCCTTCTTCAACTTCAAGCAGGAACTGACCGACAACATCAACATGCGGGTGAAGCTGGTCTACAACCATCGTCATTCGACCACCCAGGCGGCGTTCCTCCCGCTGTTCCTCGGGCCTGACGCCGGCAACGGCAACCTGCTCGACACCATCTCGGTCGACGCGACCAACCCGTACAACCCGTTCGGCGTCACGCTCTCGTCGGGCGCGGACGGCACCCCGGCCAACTATTCCACCATCCGCCGCCGCTTCGTCGAGGGCGGGCAGCGCACCTTCACCCAGAATGTCGACACCATGTCGGCCACCGTCACCTTCGACGGCTCCTTCCACATCGGCGATCACCGCTGGTACTGGGACGTGAACGGCGTCTACGGCAACAACGACGCGCACCAGCTGTTCACCGGTAACCTCAACGCGGCGAAGCTCGCCCGCGCGCTCGGCCCGGTCTCGGCCTGCACCGGCGAGTGCGTGCCCTTCAACATCTTCGGCGGCGTCGGCTCGATCACGCAGCCGATGCTCAACTATGTGACCTTCGACGAACGCGACAAGAGCAACCAGCGCCTCGCCGATTTCACTGCCAACCTGTCGGGCGACCTGTTCGATCTGCCCGCCGGCCCGGTCGGCGTCGCGATCGGTTACGAGCACCGCGATCAGCAGGCGAGCTACGATCCCGATCCGCTGATCGTCGCCGGCCTCGGTGCCGACGTGCCGACCAGCCCGGCCCGCGGCGGTTTCAACGTCGACGAATTCTACGGCGAAATCCGCGTGCCCCTGCTCAGCGGCACGCCCTTCTTCGAAAAGCTGGAACTCGACGGTGCCGTCCGCCATTCCAATTATTCGTCCTTCGGCAGCAACACGACCTACACCGCGTCCGGCCTGTGGAAGCCGGTGACTGACCTGCTGCTGCGTGGCGGCTATGCCGAGAGCCTGCGCGCCCCGAGCATCGGTGAGCTCTATGCCGGTCCCTCGCGCTTCGACGCGACGATCGACGATCCCTGCACCAGCGCGGCGGGCGGCTTCTTCCAGACCAACGCGACCGTCCGCGCCAACTGCATCGCCAACGGCGTCCCCGCCAATGGCAGCTATGCGGAACCGGTCGGCGGACAGCTCGGGGTCTTCTCCCAGGGCAACACCGCGCTGAAGCCGGAAACGGCGAAGACCTGGACGGCGGGCGGCGTGTACAGCCCGAGCTGGGCGCGCGGCTTCTCGAGCGCGCTCAGCCTCGAGGTCAACTGGTACAAGATCAGCCTGAAGAACGCGATCGACTCGGTCCCCGCCACGCTCACGCTCACGCGCTGCGCGTTCAATGCGGATCCGATCAGCTGCGCGGCGGTCCGCCGCACCGGCAGCGGCGCGGTGGCGAGCATCAATGCCCGGCTGCTCAACCTCAACGCGATCGAGACCGACGGCGTCGACGCCTCGTTCAACTTCCGCTCGCGCGACATCGCGGGGGGCACCGCGGGCCTGTCGGTCAACGCCGCCTGGCTGCTGAAATACAATGTCCTGCCGCCCGCCGATCTCGGCGCCCCGACGCTCGAATTCGCCGGCACGGAGCGCGGCAGCCCCGACCAGGCCTATCCCCGCTTCAAGGCCAACGCGACGATCGACTGGTCAGGCCCGATGTTCGGCGCGTCCTTCACTGGCCGCTATATCAGCAAGGTCGCGGAACGCGACGGCGTGCACACCATGGGCCGCGTGCTCTATGGCGACGTGCAGCTCTATGTCTCGCCCGCCTGGATGGACCACCGCGTGCGCCTGACGCTCGGGGTGAACAATGTGTTCGACCGGGATCCCCCGGCCTGCTTCACCTGCGACAGCGCGAACTTCGACCCGACCACCTATGATGTGCCGGGGCAGTTTGGCTATGCGCGGATTTCGTTCGGGCTCTGAGCGGCAGGGTTGCGGTACGGGAGGCCGGGCGCGGGAAACCGCGCCCGGCTTTTCCCTATCGGGTTCACTCGGCGCCGCCGTTCACCGCGCCGATCCGGCCAGTGGCTTTGCCGGTCGCACCACCGTCACCCCATCGATTATCTCGGTATCCGCACCGGCCGGCGGCGTCGTTCCCGCCAGGACCACATAGAGCCGGCCCGGCACGCGCTCCCCGGCCTGGAAGGCGATGGTTTCCTGGCGGTAGCGCTCCATCGTGGCGGTCGACCAGCGCGCGACATAGGCCTGGCGCACCGGCACGCCGTGATTCACCGCGCGCCACGCAATCTCCTGGAACCGGCCGAGATCGCGCGTCACGTCGGGGGCGTCGAACGAGATGTCGCGCGACGAGGCGATCAGCTCGTCCCAGCGCGCGCTGCGCGTGAAATTCTGGAACGGCATCGTCATCTCGGTATAGTGATAGGCACGGATGAGGCTCATCATCCCGGAGATGTCGACCAGCTGCACGACGACCAGCGCGGCAAGCACCGCCCCGCTCTGCCAGAGCCTGAGGCGGTACACGGCGACGATCGCGGCGAACACCAGGCTATAGCTGCACGGCCAGAACAGGCGGCCCGAAGCCCGCAGGGCATCGGTCACCGGGGTGACGAACGCGGGCAGTGGCAGGCTGACCAGCGCCACCCCACCGAATTCCAGCTCGTTGCTGATCGCAACCAGGGTCAGCACCAGCAGCGCGGGCAGCAGCCAGAGCAGCCGGCGATAAAGCCCGTCCTCGACCGGGCGGCGCGGCGCCGCCCAGCCGGCCGCCAGCCCGATGACCGCCAGGAGCAGCAGGCCGACGCCGAGATACTGGAAGCTCTCATAGGGCCGCAGGCCGCTCGGCGGGGTCGCCGGCAGGATCGTCGAAAAGCCCGGAAAATTCGGGTTCCACAGGCCATCGAGCGACATCGCGAACTTGCCATAGCCCCAGGGCCGCACGAACTCCCCGCCGGCGCCGAGCATCATCGCGATCGACCCGGTCGCCGCGAGGATCAGCGCGGAGCCCAGCACCAGCCGCCCCCGCTCCCGCCAGTCCGGCGCGACGGCGAACCGCTCGAGCATCGCGCTGCCCCATATCGCCGCCACCATCACGAACAGATAGCTGTGGACCAGCACCGCCGCGACCAGCACCGCCGCCCAGGCCAGCAGATTGCCCGCGCGGCGCGCATCGACGAACAGCCACAGCGCCCACAGGATCAGCCAGTGCGCCATCAGATTCACATGGACGTAGCGGTTGAACAAGGTCGGCAGCAGCGTCATCAGCACGACGCCCGCCCAGAGCGGGATCACACCGGGCGCATAGGGCCGCAGCAGCTTCCAGCTGAAGAAGACGTGCAGGAACAGGCACAGCAACATCCACGGGCCGACGAACTGCGCCTCGGCCGGCAGCAGCGGCGCGACCACCCACAACGCGATGCCCAGCAGCGGATTGCTGTCCGTGAACAACAGGGAGGCGCCTTCCGGCGCGTTGAGCAGCGGCGTGTGCAACGGCCCGTCGGCCCGGTGCAGAAAGGCATGCATGCCCAGCGCATTCTCGCCATTGTCGCCGCCGCGCAGCACCCAGCCAAGCTGGGTGGGATCGAGCATCGCCGGATGATAGGCCCAGAGGAACAGCAGCACGGCGATAAGGACCATCGGCAGCACGGGCAGGCCGGCGCGCAGGAGGTCGATGCCGTGGCGAACCCGCGGAGTCATGGTCAGCTGCCTGGTCCCTCGAGAACGGCCGTTACGATGACCAACCGGGGCCGACGCCACTCGCCCGAGGTCCTCCCCCTCTGGCCACCCGACCGCTTTTTGGCAAGGTCGTCGCTTGCTTGCGCTCACCGCGTCAGCAGTTTCCGCCGCCCCAGGACGATGAAACTCGCCGCGAACAGCAGCACGGTGAACAGCGTCAGCCAGTCGAGCGGCGCGGGCGCGGCCACGAAGCCGAGATGGGCCAGTATCGCCCAGCCGCCGCCCAGCGCCAGGATCAGGTAGAAGGCCATGTTGCCGGTCTCGTGCGACAGGGTGCGCCCCAGCTCGTCCGACATCCGCCATACCGCGATCCCCAGCGCGACCAGGACGAGGACCAGCGCCAGGGCGCCCGCCAGCGCCGGGACGGGCGGCAGCGGGTCTCCGCGCCCCGCGAGGCTCAGCCCGATCAGCAACAGGCCGTACATCCCCATCCAGATGAAGCTGTAGAAATAGAGCAGGCTGCGGTCGCGCATCTCCTCGGCCGCATCCTCGTCGCCGATGAGATCGGCGCCGGTCCGCGCGCTCGCCGTGAAAAGCATGCCCGTCATGGCGCAGATGAGGAGAACCAGGCCCGTAAAAGCGGCGACCGCCTCGGAGGCGCCCATCGCGCGGGCCGCGCCGATCGACCTGAAGGACCAGGCGGCGAGCAGGAACAGGCTGACCGCCACCGAATCGGCGACCAGGAAGTTGCGGAGATTCCGCGGCGTGACCGGCCGCTTCCGCCGGCTGAGGCCAACCACCGCCATCGCGGCGATCAGGCTCAGGCCCAGCACCGGGGCGACGCCCGGCTGGACTATCGCGCGGAGCCCGTCACGGTGCATCAGCGAGAGCGCCGCGCCCATGGCCAGGATGTAGGGAATCGCCGCCACGGCGCTCCACGCCACAAAATCGCGCCATACCGACACGGGTTGATTGCTCGCGATGGCCATCATTCGTCCTCCGGTTCCCAATGATCGATGAAGAGCTCAGGCACGGCGACGCCGAACAGCTTCGCCATGCGTAATGCCAGCGGCAGGCTGGGATCGTACTTGTCGGTCTCGACCGCGTTGATCGTCTGGCGCGAAACCCCGAGCCGCCGGGCAAGCTCGCCCTGGCTCCATCCCCGCCGCTCACGCATCGCCTTCAAGTTGCTTTCCAAGACGATCCTCCAAGCCTGTAAAGAGCTCTTTACAGACAGGCGTCTTATTGTCAAGAACTCTTTACAGGCCTAGGCGAAGACGCGGCGGCGCCAGCGGAAAGGCGGTGGCAGGGCATGAAGCCATCCGGTGCAGGGCATGGGCGGGAGCGTGGACAACAAGCGACCGGGCGGAAACCGCGCCTGCCCCCTCCCCCGACCTTCGTTGTCGATCTAGAGCGGCGAGCGTTAAATCTGATCCGTTCGTCCTGAGTAGGGATCGAGGTGCCGAAGGCGTATCGAGAGCCCGTATCGAAGGACAGGTTGTCGCGCGGAACCTGTCCTTCGATACGCCCTCTCGATACGCCGCTGCGCGGCTACTCGATGGCTACTCAGGACGAACGGGTGCTGGTGGCTCTGATTTAATGCAAGCTACTCTAGCGTCTCGGCGGCAGGAGAATTGACCAATGTGATAATACACCATATCACACTCACCCTGTGTTGTGAATCCGTTGCTGCTTGGAATCGTATAGAGTGAACAAGAGGCGAGCAGCGATGGGAGCTCGGGCCGACGCCCGGCGCGCTGACGCTCGCCTGCGCTTGCCCGGCAAGCGCTTGCGCTCGCTATGGATCTCAACGCTGTTCGTTGCGCTGCTGGCACTGACTTGGCAGAGCCTCACCCTCCAGACGCACGTTCACGCATGGCCGGATGGTGGCGTGACGGGTCTGACCGGAAATGCCGCCAGTCCGGCCCGGCCGGACACCGGGCATCCAGCACCGGATGTGCCGACTCCTTGTCCGATGTGCCAGGAGATGGCCCATTCCGGCAGTTATCTGCTGCCGAGCCCGCCCGCATTCCATCTGCCCCACGACATCGTCTCCTGGCACATCGTCATTCCCGCTCAGACGATTGCACCTCGGCAGCGCTCGCATACCTGGCAAAGCCGGGCGCCGCCGTACCAACTCCAAGCCTGAAAATCACCAATACGAACGAAGGCGAGTCGATCGCCTCGTCGCGTCTCGACGGATTCCTCGAAGGAATTCGCCGCCAAGGTTCTGGAGTTTCATTATGCGATATCTGCTCTTGCTGGGCGCTGCGACCGCGGCGCTGCTGCCCCATGCCGCCGCCGCCGAAGACCCAACCACCGTTCCGACCGAGGTGTCCTCGACGGGCCCGGACAAGATCGATCCGGATTCGACTGATCAATCCCGCAACGGTGACATTATCGTCACCGGATCGCCACTAGGGTCGGAAACCGCGACGATCGTGGCCACCGTGGATCGCGACCAGATCGTGAAGACGGGCGGTGGCAACATCGCCGACGCGCTCAGCGAGGTGCCCGGCGTCGCCGGCACGGGCTTCGCCTCGGGTGCGAGCCGGCCGATCATCCGTGGCATGGACGCAACGCGCGTGCGCATGCTCGAAGACGGCAGTAGCGCCTCCGACGTGTCGGACATCGGCCCGGACCACGGCGTACCGATCGATCCACTCTCCGCTCAGCGCATCGAGGTCGTGCGCGGGGCGGCGACGCTGCGCTATGGTAGCCAGGCGATCGGCGGCGTGGTCAACGTGATCAACAATCGCGTGCCGACCGATCTGCCGACGCGCGACCTTTCGGGCGAGGCGAGCGGCAGCTACGCGACCAATGCCGATACGTGGCAGGGTTCGGCGCTTGCCGATGCGAAGGTCGGCAACCTCGCGCTGCACGCCGATGGCTTTTATCGTCATGCCGGTGATTACGACACCCCGCTCGGCACCCAGTCGAATTCGTTCCTGCGCGGATGGGGCGGCGCGCTCGGTGGCTCCTATTTTTTCGGGCCCGACAATGGCAGCCATGTCGGCGCGACGGTGATCCACTATGCCGCGCAGTACGGCATTCCGGCCGACACTGCCTGGATCGATATGCGGCAGACCAAGGTGATCGGGCGTTCGCTGTTTACGCTCGGCGACGGCACGCTCCAGTCGCTGTCGATCGACGGCAGCTATGGCGATTATAGCCATGACGAGAAAAACCCCGACGGTTCGATCAACACGACCTTCAAGAACAAGGAGCTCGACAGCCATGCAGAATTGCTGCTCGGTCCGATCGGCTTTTTCTCCAGGACGGCGCTAGGCATCCAGGCCGGCCACCGCGATTTCTCCGCGATCGGTGAGGACAGCGCCTATCTCCAGCCGGCCACCTCGCGGAGCGCCGCGGCCTACCTGTTCACTGAGGTGCCGGTGGGCACCGCGCTCCACCTCCAGGCCAGTGGGCGGGTCGAAGACGTCCATGTCGAGGGCACGCCCGCGTCGGACGTCCTCACGCGCCGCGACTTCACGCCAGTGAGCGGTGCTATTGGCGCGCTGCTCGACCTGAGCCCGGCCGTCAAGCTGGGCGCGACCTTTGCGAGCACCGGTCGTGCGCCCGCGATCACCGAATTGTTTGCCCGCGGCGGACATGACGGCCCGCAGACCTTCGAAACCGGTGACCCGATGCTCAAGATTGAGCGCGCCAATTCGCTCGAGGGTACGCTCAGGGTAAATTCGGGACCGTTCCGCTTCGAAGGTAGCGTCTACGCCACCTGGTTCCATAACTATATCTTCGGCCAGTTGACCGGCCGCACCTGCGACGATGACGGCGTGTGCGCAGTCGGCGACGGCGGGGAGTTGAAGGAACTCAATTATGGCCAGCAAGGCGCACGCTTCTCGGGACTGGAAGCCGCGGCGCACTATCGACTGTTGAAGACGGAGGTCGGCGGCCTCGAGGTCAAGGCACTCGGCGACTATACCCGGGCGAAACTTGACGATGGCAGCAACGTGCCCCGCATCCCGCCCTACCGGATCGGCGGCGGACTGGACTGGACCAGCCCGCGCGTCGACGCAGGCTTCCTGCTGATGCATGTCGGCAGGCAGGACAAGTTCGGCGATTTCGACACCGAAACCGACGGGTACAACACGCTCAGCGCGAATCTCGCCGTGCGCCCGTTCAGGAATCATCCGGGGATCGAACTGGCGGTGGTCGGACAGAATTTGACCGACGACGTCATCCGCAACGCCTCCGCGTTCAACAAGGAAGATGTCGTGATGCCAGGCCGCACCATCCGTTTCGTCCTCCGGGCAGCGTCTTTCTAAGCCCCACGCGCCGCTGCGGGTCTTCCCGCGGCGGCACGGTTTCGGCCGGCACGGATCTGGAGAAACATCATGACCTGCGGACAACGGGCCGCCTGCCCCCCGGTTGCCGATTGGTTCGAGCGGGCAGCGGTCGGCGCCTCGATGCTGTGCCTGATCCACTGCATTGGGCTCCCGCTACTCCTCGCGGCATTGCCTGCTCTCTCCAGGCTGATCGCATTGCCCGAGAGCTTTCATGTCTGGGTACTGGGTTTTGCACTCCCAACCTCGGGCGCGGCGTTGCTCCTGGGACATCGGGGACATCGCGCATACTCCCCCGCAATTATAGGGGGTGTAGGCCTCGCCCTCCTGGCGGTCGGCGCATTGTTCGTGTCCGGCAATCGCTGGGAGACGCCCGCGACCATCATTGGCAGCGCCTGCCTGATCTTCGCCCATCTCTCGAATTGGCGGCTGCGCCATCGCCGGCATCGGCATGGCTGAGTCCAGGCGACGGTCGCGCTACGTGCATGAAGCTGTCATGCAAATCTTGCGGGAACAGCGCCGTCCACTGAGCGGACGGGAATTGGCCAAACAGCTGCGCGACCGAGGAAATGTGGTTCCTCTCAGCATGATCTTTCGGGAGATCAGGCGGTTGATCGATCATGGGGTGGCGCGCAAAATCTTCGTCGCTGGGGGCTATGCGCTGGTCGGTGAAAAACGGGTAGCGGTGCTTTGGTGTTCCGAATGCGGTGAATTCAACGAAATTCATTGCGCCGAGGCATTCGACGGACTCGAAAACCTCGTGATGGCGGCGGGGCTAAAGGACCCACGATATTTCGTCGAGCTTGCCGGGCTGTGCGCGCACTGTGTCAGGACGTTGGCTGACTAGGCGACGTGGACAAACGGCCGGAGTGCGTTCCGCGTTATCCTCGGCCTATCGCTTTTCGAGTCCTGCCGTCCTTGGCGGCATCGACGCCCCGCCCCCACCCCGCTACACCGCGCGCCATGACGACTCAGCTCTACGATCTCACCGTCCCGATCTTCCTCCGGGGCTTCCACGCAATGTCCACCTTCCTCGCCAAGGGGGAGGCCTTCGCCGCCGAGAAGGGGCTGGATCCAACGGCGCTGCTCACCGCCCGGCTGATCGAGGATATGGCGCCGCTCACCGGCCAGATTCAGCGCGCCAGCGACACGGCGAAGCTCGCCGCAGTCCGCCTCGGCGGGGTCGAGAACCTTCCCATGGCCGATGAGGAAACCAGCTTCGCCGACCTGCAGGCGCGCATCGCGAAGACGGTCGCCTTCCTCCAGGCCGTCCCGCGCGAGGCGATCGACGGCAAGGAGGAGACCACCGTCACCCTCACCACGCCCGGCGGCTCGATCGACTTCACCGGCCGTTCCTATGTGACCAATTTCGCCCTGCCGAACTTCTATTTCCACATCACGACCGCCTACGCCCTGCTGCGCCACAAGGGCGTGCCGATCGGCAAGCTGGACTATCTCGGCGCGCGCTGATGCCCGTGCGACCATCGGCAACGCGCGCGGCCGCGCTCGCCGCCGCCCTGCTCCTGTCGGGCTGCGACGGCGGTGGCGGCAAGGCCGACGGCGCGACGGGCACCCAGTTCAGGCCGATCGGCACGGACGTCTTCGCCGTCACGATCGCCCCGAACGCCGATGTCCGGAAGACCGAGGCCGCCCTTCGCAAGCAGTGCGAGGGCCGGCAGGCCTGCACCATCTATGGCTGGACGGACCCCGCCGCCGCCGCGCGGGCTGAGCCCCTCACCGACCCGCAAAACGCGACCCTCGCGGTACGCTACACGCACAATGCGATCGGCCGGGACGACACGGAGTGGGACTGCATCCGCTTCAGCAAGGCAAAGGCCCCTTGCCTGCCGAAAGCGTAAACGGGGACTGAGGCCCGCGCCGCCGCCCCTGGCACCCGTTCCAGTCGACTGGAGACCTAGCCTGTCGCAAGCGTCTTCGAGAGGCTCGATGGCACTCGGTCGGGCTTCGCTCCTTGCGGCGCGGAAGAGGTTTCACGCGAAGCCGCGAAGACGCGAAGCAGAAGACGCAGAGCATAGAGCGATCGCCCTGCCGCCGGCCTTCCGCGAAAGCGACCGCTCGATCCCGTCCGCGCCCTGCCCAATCTCCCTTCGCGCCTCCGCGTCTTCGCGTGAACCAAATCAGGCCAGCCCGGACGGACGCCGATAGTGGATCCACCCCCGACCATCCCCGATTCAACCCGCCGCGCCCCTGTGCTCAAATCTCCCGGAACCGCCCGCACGCCACCTCGTTCGGGCACCGAACTACTCGATTCAACGGGCGAGAAAGCGTGAAGAAACTACGACCCATTCTCATAATTCTGGAAGTAAAAGGCGAATACCCCTTCAGTACGCTGAATCGCCTTTCGCCACGTCCAGACAGTCCCCGCGCCAAGGCAGATTCCGATCCTCGCCGATTTTCTTGCAGGCCCGAAGAAACACTAAAAAAATTCGGGGTCGACGTCGGCTGGCAAAAATCATCGAATAGTTCGAGATTTTTCGCAGACCCGCGCAAAGCATGCCGCGAATTCTTCGTGACTATCATCCCGCCGCTCCAACACCCGCCGGCGAAAGGCGCATGATTGATTCAACCGTCCCCCACCCTCCTCTATTCCGGCCGCAGACATAGCCCACACCGCTCTTTTCATCGTCCAACCCCTTCCCACGCAGCGCTTCGACAAGCGCCCCGCGACCGGTAAAGCACGCAAATGGTCGCGAAACGCTCCTTCCCCCCGGTCGTGAACCCGCAGGTCCGCCTGCTCGTGCTCGGCAGCCTCCCCGGTGATCGCTCGCTCGACGTACAGCGTTATTACGCGCATCCGCAGAACCAGTTCTGGCGGCTCATGTCCGGCGTCATCGATCGCGATCTGACCGCGCTCGCTTATGAAGACCGCCTCGCCGCCCTGCTCGCCGCCCATGTCGGCCTGTGGGATGTCGTCGCCAGCGCCCGCCGCGACGGCAGCAGCGACGCCGCGATCCGCGATCTCGTCGGCAACGATCTCGCCGGGCTGGTCGCCACCCTGCCCGATCTCCGCGCGATCGGCTTCAACGGCGCCACCTCCTTCCGCCACGGCACGAAGCAACTCGGCGACGCCCCCGGCCTCGCGCTGGTCGCCCTCCCCTCCAGCAGCCCCCTCCACACCGTCGGCGCAGCGGCGAAACAACCCGCATGGAACGCGCTGCGGGAATATCTGGCCTAACCACAACCCCCTCCCCCTTCTTGCTTCCCCGGCGAAGGCCGGGGCCCAGTTGGGAGACGCTTGGAAACGGTCGGCGCGCTAGTCACGAACCCTTCCCCTACTGGGCCCCGGCCTCCGCCGGGGAAGGTAAAAGGAAGTCCCGAATCCGATTCAACAAATCCCATCGTTCATGCTATGTTCCACCCGTGCCGGACGACTCGCCCCTCCTGCCCCCACGCCCGCTGCGCTGGCTGTTCCTCGACCTGAACAGCTATTTCGCGAGCGTGGAGCAGCAGCTCCAGCCCGAACTGCGCGGCAAGCCCGTCCTCGTCGCGCCGGTCGACAGCGACACCACCGTCGCCATCGCCGCCTCGGTCGAGGCGAAGCGCTACGGCATCTCCACCGGCACGCCCGTCTGGGAAGCGAAACGCCTCTGCCGCGACCTCATCATCACGCCCGCCCGGCACGAGAAATATGTCGAGTTCCACGACGCCATCATCGAGGAGATCTGGAAACACGTCCCCGTCACCCGCGTCTGCTCGATCGACGAGGTCGCCTGCCGCCTGCTCGACAATGAGAACAGCCCCGAGGCCGCGATCGCGCTGGCGCACCGCATCAAGGCCGGCATCCGCGCCAATGTCGGCGAGTGCATGACCAGCTCGGTCGGCATCGCGCCCAACCGCCTGCTCGCCAAGCTCGCCTCGGACATGATGAAGCCCGACGGCCTGGTCGTGCTCTCCGCAGACCAGCTTCCCCAGCGCCTGTTCGACATGCCGCTGCGCGACATCGCGGGCATCGGCGCAAAGATGGAGCGGCGCCTCGCGCAGGACGGCATCAACGACATCCGTCAGCTGTGCGAACGCCGCCCGCGCGACGCCGGCACCGCCTGGGGCGGCACCAATGGCGACCGGCTCTGGTATCTGCTCCACGGCGTAGACCTGCCCGAGAAGGCGACGCAGAACCGTTCGATCGGCCACAGCCATGTCCTCTCGCCCGGCAAGCGCGGCGTGGAACCGGTCCGCCTCACCGCGCGCCGTCTCGCGCTCAAGGCGGCGAGCCGGCTGCGGCGCAAATCCTGTCGCAGCCGCCTGCTCGTGCTCCACGCCCGGTTCGAGGATGACAAGTCGACCTGGCGCGCCAGCATCAAGCTGCCCGCCACGCAGGACAGTTTCGCGGTGCTGGCCGGGCTCGAGGCGCTCTACCCGCGGCTGGTCGCGGTCGGCCGCGCCCGTCCGGGCGACTTCCAGATCCGCATGGTTGGCGTCACCCTCGCCGAGATCGAGCCGGTGGCGGGGGAGCAGGACTCGCTGTTCGCGCTGCTCGATCCGGACGACCCGCTGGCACGCGAGACTCGCACGCTCTCGCTCAGCCGCGCGATGGACCGAATCAACCAGCGATTCGGCCGGAACGCGGTCAGTGTCGGCCCGCTTCATGGTGGCAGATTGGACCGGGTCGGCACCAAGATCGCCTTTGGAAGAATCCCGGAATTGAGCGAGTTCCACGAATAGTCCGACACTTGCCAATGCTTTTTGATATTACGATTTTGTGACCGCCCGGAATGGGTCGGAGAATCCTATACGATGCACTAATAAGCTATTGACGCACCCCATTCTGTGAGCAAAGCAGCCTCCGACATGACGAGCCGCTTCATCCCCCTCGCCGCCGTCGCGCTTCTCGCGCTTTCGGCCTGTAACAACGACAAGCCGGAGACGGTCACCTTGACCGCGCCGGATCCGCAGGCGGCCGAAATCGCCAATCGCGCGCCGGTCGAACTGCCGCCCGCGATGAAGGCGGAAGCGACCATGCGTTGCAAGGACAACAGCCTCGTCTACGTCACCTTCTTCGAAGGCGACAAGATGGCGGTGGTCAAGCTGGCCAAGGACGGCCCGGCGACGACGCTGAAGGCCGAAAAGGCCGGCGATCCGCTCAAGGCGGAGGGCTATTCGCTCACCGGCACGCCCAAGAGCATCAGCCTGACCGCACCGGGCAAGGGCTCGACCACCTGCCACCAGTAAGGCACGGGTTCATCGACTTCCAACAGGCCGGCGGAGCGATCCGCCGGCCTTTTTCATGTGCCGAACGGTTGCGCGGTTCCAGCGGGTCGGGCACGATGCCGCTATGGCGACCATCGCGATCTACAGCCTCAAGGGCGGCGTCGGAAAGACCACGCTGGCGGTCAACCTCGCCTGGTGCGCCGCGACCCTCTCGGCCCGCCGCACTCTGTTATGGGATCTCGACCCGCAAGCCGCGAGCAGCTTCCTGCTCTCGTCGGGCGGCAAGACCAGGGATCAGGCCCAGTCGATCTTCTCGAAGGACGTCGAGCCGTCCAGGTTGATTCAACCCACCGGCATCGATCGGTTAGACCTGATCAGCGCCGACTCGTCGCTGCGCGGGCTCGACCTGCTCTTCCACGAGCTCGACAAGAAGAAACGCCTGCAAAAACTGCTTACGGGCCTCCGCAAATCCTATGACCGCATCCTGCTCGATTGTCCCCCCGGCCTCACCGAGACGAGCGACCAGGTGATGCGCGCCGCGGACCTGATCGTGGTGCCCGTCATCCCCTCGCCCCTCTCCGAGCGGGCTTATGCCGAGGTGGTCAAGCATCTCGGCAGCAAGGCACAAATCATGCCCGTCCATTCGATGGTCGACCGCCGCCGCAAGCTCCATGCCGCGGCGCTGGCGCGCAACCCCGACTGGCCGGTCGTGCCCATGGCCAGCATCGTCGAGTCGATGGCGGTGCGCCGCGCGCCGGTCGGCGCCTATGCTGCGAAGTCGCCGGGCGGCCAGGCCTTTGCCCAGCTCTGGCAGGCGATCGAACGGCGGCTGGTACAGTGAAGGCTGGGCCGCCCGATCCGGCGGCTGCGTTCACGCCGCTCGATCCGCAGCTGGTGCTCGGCGCCTATGCGATCGGCGTTTTCCCCATGGCCGATGCCCGCGACGCCGACGGGGTCTATTGGGTCGAGCCAAAATTCCGCGCGATCCTGCCGCTCGACGGCTTCCATCTCTCGCATTCGCTGCGCAAGACCATCGCCTCGGACCGCTTTCGCGTCACTGGCGATGCTGCCTTCGAACGCGTGATCGCGCTCTGCGCCGAATCGGCCGCCGATCGCCCCGACACCTGGATCAACCCGCAGATCGAGCAGGCCTCGATCGAGCTGCATCGCCTGGGTTTCGCTCATTCGGTCGAAGTGTGGGACGGCGACCAGTTGGTCGGCGGGCTCTACGGCATCGCGCTGGGCCGGGCGTTCTTCGGGGAATCCATGGTCAGCCGCGCGCGCGACGCGTCGAAGGTGGCGATCGCCTGGCTGGTCGCGCGGCTGCGTATCGGCGGTTTCACCCTGCTCGACTGCCAGTTCATGACGGATCATCTCGCCTCGCTGGGGGCGGTCGAGATTCCGCGCAGCACCTATGTCGGGTTGCTGTCCGCGGCGGTCGACGGGGTGGTCGGCACCGGCGCCTCGGCGGCGGGCGCTGCCTCGGCGGGCGACTTCTTCGCGCTCGACCGCGGCGTGCCCTCGTCGCTGCCGATCGGCACCGACTCGGGGCCGCCGGCAGGGAAGGTCATCGCGCAGCTCTTGGTCCAGACATCGTAGATCGGGTGCTGTACGACGTTCAGCGCCGGGCGCTCCTTGTACAGCCAGCCCGAGAATGCCCGCTTCCAGGTCCGGTCGAGCTGCTGCACGTCGAGCTGGACAAACGCCCCGGTATAATGGTCCTGCTCCCAGGGCGCGGTCTGCTCGCAGGCGCGCAGCCGGATGATCACGTCGCCCACCCGCACCGCCTGGCCCGGCTTGAGCGTCACGTCGCGCGCGACGCCATTGCGCTTGTTGAGCAGCCCGATCACCGCGACGCGCTGCGCCATCGGCGTGGCGCCGAACGACGGATCCGCGCCGGCCGGCACATCGACCGTCACCACGCCGGACGGCGGCTGATCCTCGTCGAGCGCCGTCTTCGTCGTCGCCTTGGAGCCGGACGTGGCGGCTTTCCGGTCGCACGCGCCGGTCGCGAGCAGCGCAAGGATCGCCGCGCCGCCCAGCAGTCGACGCATCACTCCGGAGTCCAGGCTTCGTAATCGCCGGTGGCGGCGGCGCGATGACCGCCCTTTTCCAGCGCCCCGGGCGGGCGATAGGCAAGCGCGGTGCCGGTCATGTTCGGCACCGCGGGCTTCTCCCACATGCGCGGCGCGGGCAGCGCACGATCGGGCAGGTCGTCGACCTGGTGGTGCAGCCAGCCGAACCATTCGGGCGAGACGCGGCTCGCATCATTGGCGCCGGCATAGATCACCCAGCGGCGCGGAATGCCGTTGGGGTCGGTGCCGCCCTGATAATAGACGTTGCCGAGATGGTCCTCGCCGACCTGCGTCTTGCCGCGCAGGCCGATCATGGTGCCCCAGGAGGCGCCGTTCCACCAGGTGAATGGATTGAGGTTGATGCCCATGCGCCGCCGCTTACCCGTTGCTCGCCACGCGGGCAACTGCCCTCTCGCAGGTCCGCCTCATCACTTGCCGTGACCGGCCCAGGTCACCTTGTCACCCTCGGCGATGCCAAGCTCCGCCGAGCGACCGCCGTTGATCTCCAGCACCGCCGCGACCGGCTCGCCCGAAGGGATCGGCGTTTCGGAAAAGGGCACGGTGTTCTCGGCGATCGTCGCGATCGTGCCGTCGGCGCGGATGAAGATGATGTCGAGCGGGCTCGGCGTGTTCTTCATCCAGAAGCTCGCTTCCTTCGGCCCGCCGCCATTGGGCGGATAGGGTGCGAACAGCATGCCGGCGTTGGGCGCGATGCCGGTGCGGAACATCAGGCCGTGCTGCTGTTCCTGCTCGGTCTTCGCCGTCTCGACGGTGAAGTCGTGCGTGCCGTTGGCGCTGGCGATGGTCAGCGCGATCGTCGTCGCGGGCGTTTCCGCGGCGCCGGAGGAAGCCGTCGCGCCATCGCTGGAACAGGCGGTAAGCGTCAGCGCGGCCAGCGCAAACGCCGCCGCGAAATTCTTCAGCATCATGACAGACTCAGCCTTCCTCTTCGACCACTACCGCGAGCGGGCCCTTGCGGCCCTCGACGATGCGCGCCCGAAGGCGCCGATCGGGCTCGACTTCGGCGATGCCGGCACGCCGCAGCGTTTCCATATGGACGAATATATCGGCTGAATCCGCATCGCGCACGAGGAATCCATAGCCTTTCAGGCGATTGAACCACTTGACCGTTACTGCCTCGAACGGCCCCGCATCCTCGACCAGCGCCGCGGGATCGATCCGGTCCTCGCCCTGCCTGAGCCTGACCGGCGGCTCGATCGCGTTGGTCAGGTCGATCGAGATGATCTCGCTCGCCTGGAAGCCGCGCTCGCGCCGTACCGCATGGCAATCGACGCGCGCGCCCTCGGGCAAGCTGCGGCGACCGTGCGGCTGAAGGACGGAAAAGTGGATCAGGACATCCCCGATCGAAGGATCGTCGGCGACGATAAAGCCGAAGCCCCGGGTGACGTCGAACCATTTGAGCGTGCCCGATACCAGCGGCGCAGCCGAAAACGCGACGGGCGACGCCTCGTCGATCGACTCATCCCAGGCCCGGCCCCCGAACGCCGGTTGCGGATCGTTACGCATGACCAACTAATCCCCCGGATCCTATATTAGCACGGATCATCGCTAGGACAAAAACGACAATTCAACCGAATTCACTCGAATTGATCGATATCCTCACCGGGCGCCATCGAGACGATCCGGCGCGCCAGCGCGAAGTCGTGACCGCCGCGGATCATCGCCGCGATCTGCTTCTCGCGCTGCGGCCGATCCGGCGCAACCGCAGCGAACGGCCCGATCCGACGCTTGCGGGCAAAGGTCAGCGCTGCCTCGACACGTCGCGCCTCGATCGCCGGGGCCAGCGCCTCGGCATCCTCCTCACCGATCCCGGCCTGGCGCAGCACACCGCCCACGCGGCGCTTGCCCAGCCCGCGCCGCGCCATCGCGCTGGCGCGCGCCTCGCCGAACGCCCGGTCATCGATATAGCCCAGCTGGGCGAGCTTCTCGGCGAGGGCCGCCGGGTCGCCGCGCTCGCCTTCCCAGCCCCGTTCGCGGATCTTGCGCGTCAGATAGGATGTCAGGCGCCCCCGGGTCGTCGCGAAGCGTTCGACATAGCGCAAGGCCAGCCTTTCCAGCGCTCCCGCATCGAGCGGCGGCGGCGGGCGGCGCTCTCGGCTGGGGCGGGCTTGCGGCATCACGCCATCATTGTGCCACACTCGGAACGGATTTTGAACGCTTGGAAGCGGCAGAGATGCAGGCTTTCATAGTGGAGCGGCTTTTGGGGAAAGGCCGCATTCAAGGGCGCAAGGAATAATGGTTAGTGACGTTCCGGGATCGGAAGAGCTGTTGGCGGAGCGCGCCACGGTGACCTCGACGCCCACCGAAGATTCGCTCGCGCGGCGCTTCGCGGATTTCGAAACGCTTGGGGAAGCGCTCGATTTCGCGGCTAGCGGCGTTCGCGGCCTCAACTTCCACGATGCCCGTGGTGGCCTCGTCCGGCCCTATCCGTTCGCCGAGCTGCGCGAGGATGCGCTGGCGATGGCGCGCCGGCTGATCGCGGCCGGCGTCAAGCCGGAGGATCGTATCGCACTGGTCGCCGAGACCAGCCCGGATTTCGCTGCGCTGTTCTTCGGCGTGGTCTATGCCGGCGCCTGGCCGGTGCCGCTGCCGCTGCCGACCTCGTTCGGCGGCCGCGATTCCTATATCGAGCAGCTCCGCGTCCAGCTTTCGAGCTGCGATCCGACCATGCTGATCTACCCGCCCGAACTGGCCCAGATGGCCGGCGAAGCGGCCCGCCTCGCCAGGCTCGAGGGCGTCGACTGGTCGGAGCTGGTCGCGCGTCCCGTACCCGACGTCGCTTTGCCTTCGGCCAAGGGCGACGATATCGCCTATCTGCAATATTCCAGCGGATCGACCCGCTTTCCGCACGGCGTGGCGATCACCCACCACGCACTGCTCAACAATCTCGCGGCGCACGGCCACGGCATGGAATTGCAGCCGAGCGACCGCTGCGTCTCGTGGCTGCCCTGGTATCACGACATGGGCCTGGTCGGCTGCTTCCTGTCGCCGGTCGCGAACCAGGTTTCGACCGATTACATCAAGACCGAGGATTTCGCGCGGCGCCCGCTCGCCTGGCTCGACATGATCAGCCGCAACAAGGGCACCACCCTCTCCTATTCGCCGACCTTCGGCTACGACATCTGCGCACGCCGCATGTCGAGCCAGACCAAGGCGAGCGACCGCTTCGACCTGTCGCGCTGGCGCGTCGCGGGCAATGGCGCGGACATGATCCGCCCGGACGTGATGCAGAGCTTCGTCGACGCATTCGCCGATGCCGGCTTCAAGGCTTCCGCCTTCCTGCCGAGCTATGGTCTCGCCGAAGCGACGCTGGCCGTATCGATCATGCCGCCGGGCCAGGGCATTCGGGTCGAGCTGGTCGAGGAAACCCAGCTCTCCGGCGTCGCCGCGGGGCAGGACCGGCCGCAGCGCTACCGTGCGATCGTCAATTGCGGCAAGCCGGTGCGCGACATGAAGGTAGAGATCCGCGAGGAAGACGGCACGCCGCTTCCCGAGCGTGCGATCGGCAAGGTCTGGTGCTCGGGCCCGTCGGTGATGGTCGGATACTTCCGCGACCAGGCCTCGACCGACGCCTGCATGGTCGATGGCTGGCTCGACACCGGCGACATGGGGTACATGTCGGATGGCTATGTCTATATCGTCGGCCGGGCGAAGGACATGATCATCATCAACGGCCGCAATCACTGGCCGCAGGACATCGAATGGGCAGTCGAGCAGCTGCCCGGTTTCAAGGCGGGCGACATCGCCGCCTTCGCCATCACCACGCCGGGCGGTGAAGAGACCCCCGCCGTGCTGGTGCAATGCCGCAGCTCGGACGATGCCGAGCGCGTGCGGCTGCGCGAGGAAATCCGCGAGCGCGTCCGGTCGGTGACCGGCATGAACTGCGTGATCGAGCTGATCCCGCCGCGCACCCTGCCCCGCACCAGCTCGGGCAAGCTCAGCCGCGCCAAGGCGCGCAATCTGTATCTCAATGGCGAGATCAAGCCCTACGACATCGCGGCGTAAGGCGCGGCTCGGCTGGGCCACTCTTCGTCGGTCGCTCTCAACGGCTCATGGTGGGCCTGATCGGCGAAGTCGGGTTCATAAATCACGGTGCCGGAAATAGCGGCAGCGACGGATAGTTTGAATCGAGGCGGGTTGCTCAGAATGTCATGCAGTTCACTGACATTCTAAATGATGCGCCTTTGGCAATTATTTTATTAATCAACTACTTGATTAAATATCGCTGCACAGCTCCGAAACAATGGAGACGTCGCGGTCGCGGGGGACCAGGACACAGAGCATGCGACAGGGCCCGGCCGAAAGGGTCTCGATCGGATGATTGGAGCCGCGTCGTGTCACCACGCTGCCGGGCTTGAGCAACACCACGGTTTCATCGAACCAGAGCGTCATCTCCCCATCGATGACAATCCCGTATCCGGCACGCTCAAACAGGTCGTGCAGGGGCGACAGGCCAGCCCTGGGTTGTTGGATCGAGGGGACATTGACCACTCGCATGCCTGTCCATTGATCCGAAACATCAAGCATCGAGGCATCTGTCGGAACGCATAGATCGCCATCATGCTCGGTCCAGCCGACACTCTCCCTCTCGGGCGGTTGTAGGCTCCCTTCGCCCGCGGGCGCTTCCCGGGGTTGGCCAAAAGCCGCCCGCGTTTCGACCGGAGCAATGAAGCGATACCCTCGCCCCGGCATGGTCGCGATATATTTGACGGCGCCCACATCGTCGCCCAGCGCGCGCCGCAGCGCGGCGATGTTGACCTTGAGGTTGCTTTCATCGACCGTCGTCGTGGGCCAGACCCGGACCATGAGATCTTTCTTGGACAGGAGTTCTCCTGGCCGCTCCACGAGCGCGGTCAACAGATCGAGGGCACGTCCACCGATCTGCACCCGGGCGTCGCCGCGCGTGAGCAATTGGCGCTCGGGCACGAGCAGGAACGGTCCAAAATAGAAAATCCTTGCTTCGCTCATGTGATCCACCCCTGTTTTGGCTCGCCTGAACAACAGCCGCGTTCAAACGAATTGCTGGAAATGCGATCATGTCTCCGCTGCTGTCGATCGGATCGTAGCTCGCTCGTAACGAGCCCTCAAATTCAACTTGGTCGTCGATCATTGGATGTGAGTCCTGCTTCGCTCGACTTTGGTCGAGGCCGGATCACACAAGCGTGAAGCGCCGCCGTCCTATCAACCAAGGTGCGGCATCGCGCCCACAAAAGGGGCCGGAACCCCCATTATTTCTTGAATGCCTAGCGCATGGTCGTGTCGCGATCGACGTTAGTCGAGTGGCAGCGGCCTTTCGCGTGCGCTAGGGTGAACGTCGGATTTCGGTTGCCGTGAACGCCCCCACGGCCCGCGGTGAATGATGTTGGGCGGGAGCTGTAGTGAGCGGACACACGAGGTCTGTCGCGCCAGGCGAGGCAAGAGAGTTGCAGCAATGCCGCGACGATATCGACCGGTTGAGCCGGCTGCCGGCGGCGTGGAAAGGCGTCGATCCTACCTTCATCGCCGAGCACGTTCTGGAAACGCTGCTCGACATGCTCGGGCTGGATTTCGTCGGCCTTCGCTTCAGCGAAACCCCGCACATCTTCCGGCGCGCCGCCGATGCCAATGGGCTCGAGCCCATGCTCGCCGCCGTGCAAACCTGGCTCGAGAGCGATCCGCAATCGTCGGCGGCCATGCTCTCGATCGGGGGCGATCAACTGTTCGCCGTGTCGCTTCCGCTCGGCGCCATCTCCAGTATGGGGCAGCTCATCGCGGTGTCGCGACGGGACGGGTTTCCCCGGCCCGACGAATTGCTGAAGTTGCGGATCGCGGCAAGCGAGGCAAGCCTCGCCATCCGCGAGGTACGCGAGCTCAGCGACCGCGCGCCCCCCACCGACATGCGCCCGGAAAAGCCGACAGGAGAGGCGCTGGCGGAAAGCGAGTGGCGGCTGAACCTCATCATCAATACCATCCCGGCCATGGCCTGGTCGGCGACGCCGGACGGAATGCTCGACTTCGGCAATCAGCATTTCCTGGATTTTATCGGAGGGCCGTTCGAGGAGATCGGCGGGCTCAATTTCTACCGCATCTTCCACCCCGACGACACGCCTCATCTTCTATCCGCCTGGCAGGAGATCATGGCGTCGAAGCGCAGTCGCGAGGTAGATGGCAGAATCAGGCGTGCCGACGGCGACTATCGGTGGTGCACGCTGCGGCAGAAGCCGTTGTTGGACACGAAGGGAAACGTCATCAAATGGTATGGGGTGGTCCTCGATATCGAGGATCGCAAGCGCGCCGAAAATGCCTTGAAGGACACCAAGTCCGCTCTTGCGGCGAGCGAGCAGAATCTCCGTCTCATCATCGATTCACTCCCGGTTCTCGCCTGGGTCGCCCGCCCGGACGGGGGCGCAGATTTCGTCAACCAGCGATGGGCGGAATATGCCGGCGTCGACGCCGAGACGATTCTGGAATGGGGCTTCCTCAATTTCTACCATCCGGACGACGTGGCCGACATGGTGGAGACCTGGAAGGATTGCCTCGCCACGAAAGACCGGATGAGCCTGAAAGGGCGAATCCGACGGTTCGATGGAGAATATCGCTGGTTCTACTTCGCCGGGCAGAAGATAACGGACGCGAACGGCGTGGTTCGATGGGTCGGCGCCAATATCGACTTCGAAGATCTGCAGCGTGCGGAGGATGCGCTCAAGGCGAGCGAGCAGCGGCTGAAACTGATCATCGATACGATACCCGCCATGGCCTGGTCAGCCAACGCCGATGGAAAGGTCGATTTCTGGAACAAGAACCTGCTCGACTTCTGCGGTCTTCGGTTCGAGGACATCATGGAAGAAGGCTTTTATCGCATCTTCCACCCCGATGACCTGGAAACGATGCGGTGCAGCTGGGACCGGGTGCGAGCGGCAAAGCGCGGCGAGGAAGTCGATGGACGCATTCGCCGTGCGGATGGCGAATATCGATGGTTCAACTTGCGACAGGCTCCCCTGCTCGACGACAATGGCGATGTGGCCAAATGGTACGGCGCGCTCATCGAAATTGAGGATCGCAAGCGCGCCGAGGAGGAGTTGCGACAGAGTCAGAGCGAACTCGCGCGCGTCGCACGCATGACGACCCTGGGTGAACTGGCGGTCTCGATCGCGCATGAAGTCAACCAGCCGTTGATGGCGATCGTCACCAACGCCGGGACGTGCCTCCGGTGGCTCGATGAGACGCAATTCGACCCCGTCCAGGCGCGGCAGGCAGCCGAACGCGTCATCCGGGACGGACATCGCGCCGGGGAGATCATCGCGAGTATTCGGGCGCTGGCGCGCAAGGCGCCCGTCCGCATGGAGCCGATGGACGTACAGGAGGCGATCCGCGACGTGTTGCTGGTGTTGAACGGCGAGTTCCGGCGCCGCGGCGTCACCGCGAGCTTCGATGCCGCGCGAAAGCCGCTGATCGTGCTGGGCGATCGCACCCAGTTGCAGCAGGTCGTGCTGAATCTGGTGATGAACGGCGTGGAAGCGATGGCGGAAACCGACGGTGCGCGACGGCGTCTGACGATATGCACTGCTGCCGATGGCGATGGGTTCGCCAGGATCAGCGTCACGGATACGGGCTTGGGCCTCAAGGCCGAGCTAGTGGACCAGATCTTCGAGGCCTTTTTCAGCACCAAGCCTGACGGAATCGGGATGGGCCTGTCGATTTGCCGGTCGATCATCGAAGCGCATGGCGGCTCGATCTCGGCGTCGAACAATGCGCCGCGGGGCAGTGCCTTCAGCTTCACCGTGCCCATGGCGCCGGGGAGAAGCCAGTGACGGTCGAGCGCGGTGACGATGAAGAGCCGATCGTCGTCGTGATCGACGACGACGCAAGCGTGCGCGAGGCATTGCGCGGTCTATTCGAGTCTGTCGGGCTCCTTACTGCGACCTATGGTTCAGTTCAGGCGTTTCAAAGCGCCGAGGCGCCCGGCGGACCATGCTGTATCGTGCTCGACATCCGCTTGCCCGGCCAAAGCGGCCTCGAATTCCAGGAAGCGATGGCAAAGGGCGGCGCGTCCTGGCCGACCGTGCTGATCAGCGCCCATGTCGACGTTCCCATGGCGGTGCGGGCGATGAAGGCTGGCGCGGTCGATGTGCTGACCAAGCCCGTTCACGAGCAGGACCTGCTCGAGGCAGTCAATCGCGGCATCGCGCAGGACAGGCTGCACCGCAGCGAGGCGCGCGAACGCCTGGAGCTGCAGTCGAGATATGCGACGCTTACCGAGCGGGAGCGCCAGATCATGGCGCTCGTCGCGACCGGAAGGCTCAACAAGCAGGTCGCAGCCGAGGTGGATCTCACCGAAGCGACGGTCAAACTCCATCGCGGCCATGTGATGCGCAAGATGGGGGCGGACTCGGTCCCCAAGCTGGTGAGGATGGCGGACGCGCTGGGTATTCGGGACGGCACGCAAGGAAGTTGACGGTCGCCCGCCCCTGCCCCAGCGCTCGGCCCCGCGCAGCTTAACCTCAATTTACGGGCAGTCGCCTGGCTTGTCCGATAAGTCCTGTTGCGGGCCCCGAGCGGCCGCAGCGCAAGACGGCGCACTGCGCCGATGCCCTTCAGGGGAAGGCCGATATGCAACCGGACACCAGTTGGTCCCGTCATGCAACGGACCCGAGCGACGTAGAGCTCGCAAGCACGTTGCTTCTGGCGGAATTCATCCACCGCTCGGCGAATGACTTCACCGTTGCCTGCGCCGAGGTGCGTATCGCCGCAGGCGGAACGACGCTCGACCGAGTCCGGGACCAGCTGACGACGGCGATCGAGCGGCTGCATGCCCTGGCGGCGATCCAGCGCCTCCTCCAGCCACCGCGCGAGGACGTGATGGATCTTGCCGACAAGCTCTGCGCGCTTTGTCGTTATCAGGCTCAGGCGCGGTTCGCCGGACAGGCCGCGTTCGTGCATTGTCGCTCGGCCGAGATCCGCATCGATGCCGCGCGCGGCTGGCCATTGCTGATGATCGTCGCCGAACTCCTGACGAACGCGGCGCGGCACGCCTTTCAGGGCCCGGGCGGTTTGATCCATGTCGACCTGGCGAGCCACGACGGCGAAATCCACTGTGCCGTGCGCGATGACGGCATCGGCATGCAGCCGACGAGCGTGACGCCGCGGGCCGGGACGGCGATCATTGCCGAGCTGGCGCGCGCAGCCGGAATCCGGATGACGGCGCGCAGGTGCCGCTCCGGCACCGCGTTCGACCTGCGCATGACGATCGAGACATTCGGCATGCTGGTCGCGGGCGACGATACCCGCCCCTGACGCAATCCTTCGATCGCGGCTGTCCCAGGGCAGGGCGCGCCGGCCCGGGCGGCCGCTGCCGCAAGGATAAATTACCGGAATTCACCAGTGCTAACGCCCATCGATTTTCCAGGACTGTAGAAGTCGATCCGCCGCTCACCCAACACGGCGAAGCAATGGAGGACGTCATGAGCAATGTAAAAATCCCCAAGATCAACCGACTGACCTTGCCCCTGTTGCTTGCCATCGCCGGCACGGCGTCCGCGCCCCAGGCATTCGCTGCCTCCGGCGCCCCCGCGGCGGTTGAGCCCCGCGCCCCGGTCCCGATCTTCCATCGATATGCGACGATCGACGGCGTGAAGGTCTTTTATCGCGAGGCCGGGCCGGCGGACGCACCGGTCGTGYTGCTGCTGCACGGCTTCCCGACCTCGTCGCACATGTTCCGCAACCTGATCCCTCTGCTCGCCGACCGGTATCGCGTCATTGCGCCGGACTATCCGGGTTACGGCCAGAGCGATGCGCCGGATCGCGCGCATTTCACCTACAGCTTTGCCCATTATGCCGACATGATGGACTCGCTGCTCGGGCAGCTCGGCGCGCGGAAATACGCGATGTACGTGATGGATTACGGCGCACCCGTCGGCTATCGCCTCGCGCTCAAGCATCCCGAACGGGTCAGCGCGCTCATTGTCCAGAACGGCAATGCCTATGAGGAGGGGCTTCGCGCCTTCTGGGATCCGATCAAGGCCTATTGGGCCGACGGATCAACGCAGCACCGCGACGCCCTGGGTCGCCTCGTGACCCTCGACATCACCAAGTTCCAGTACACCGACGGCATGAGCGATGTCGCGCGGATCGCGCCTGATAATTGGGTGCAGGACCAGGCGCTGCTGGATCGGCCGGGGAACAGGGAGATCCAGCTCGACATGCTCTACGACTATCGCACCAATGTTCCGCTCTATCCCCAATTCCAGAACTTCTTCCGGACGCGCCGTCCGCCGACGCTCATCGTCTGGGGCAAGAACGACACGATCTTCCCCGCGGAAGGCGCCTATCCTTATCGCCGCGATTTGCCGGATGCCGAATTCCACCTCCTCGACTCAGGTCATTTCGCGCTCGAGGACAAGCTCGACGAGATGGCACCGCTCATCAACGACTTTCTTGATCGAAAACTGGCGAAGCCCTGAGCTCATGAACGGGCTGGGGCGGCAATCTGAGCCAGGCCGAGGTCAGAGTGGCGAGCACCCAGGACGACGGCGTCGGGCATCGCGCTCGGCGTCAGCCTGTTCGTTCTGGTGGCGGCGATCGGCTTCACCCTCGCCACCGGTGGCGCGGCCGCGCCGATCGGCGCGCTGGTCGGCCAGGCCAACGAAGCGCGCAAAGGCCTGGGGACGCAGCTCAACACCTGGACGACGCTCGAGACCAAGCTCGACTAGAGCGGCGAGCGTTAAATCTGATCCGTTCGTCCTGAGTAGGGATCGAGGTGCCGAAGGCGTATCGAGAGCCCGTATCGAAGGACAGGTTGTCACGCGGAACCTGTCCTTCGATACGCCCTCTCGATACGCCGCTGCGCGGCTACTCGATGGCTACTCAGGACGAACGGGTGGTGGTGGCTCTGATGTAATGCAAGCTACTCTAGGTGATGAAAAATGGGCGGCTCCTTGCGGAGCCGCCCCAGTTTTTCGACGGTGGTACGATCAGAACTTGAAGCTTGCGCCTGCCTTGAACGTGCGCCCGATCAGACCGGCATAGTGCCAGGTGGTCAGGAAGTTCGGCGAGCTCGCATAGGACGCCGGCGCGATCGGTGCGCGGGCACCGAGCACGTTTCCGACATTCGCGAAGAAGCTGAACTGGTCGTTCACGCGGACCGTCGCGTTCATGTCGACGGTGATGAAGCTGTTCACATAGCAGAAGCTGTTGCCGGTGCCGTCAGTCGGCGTCTTGTACAGGTTCGCCGCGCACGCCGTGGACAGATTGCCCTGGTCGGTCGCGACCTCCTTGATCCTGCCGACATAATAGGCGGTTGCGCTCAGCGAGAACTTCCCGACTTCCAGCGTGTTCTGCCAGTTGCCGCGAATGCTCGGCGTGCCGTTGCCCGAGGACAGATCGTACGGCCCGAGCGTACCGGCAAACTTCTGCACACCCGACGCGGTGTGGCGGTCATACTGAATGACATAAGTCGCCTCGGCGCGGCTGGTGAAGCGGATGCCGTCGCCGAGCGGGATACGAGCGGTCGCCGAGAAGTCGAGACCCGAGGTCAGATCGTAGTTCACGTTGACGAACGGCGCGTTGATGATCAGCAACCGCGGCAGTGCGTTGGGCGCCGCCGGATCGACACCGTCGATCGTGTTGACCGAATAGCCCGGGCCTACCGCCGCAACGGCCGCCGTGGCGGCTGCCAGTGTCGACTGCGAATAATAGGCAGTGATGGCCTTACCTGCATCCGGACCGTTGGCGATCAGGTTCGACTTCTTCACGTTATAATAGTCGACCGTCATGCTGAGCCACGGCACCGGCTCGAAGATCGCGCCGGCGGTGAAGCTGCGCGACGTTTCCGGCTTCAGGTTCGGGTTGCCGACGAAGCCGCGGCCCACCGAATAGGCCAGGTTGTACGGATTGCCATTGGCCGAGCAGGTCGTGGTGTTGCCGGTGCCGTTGTGCGCCAGAATGAAGAGGCACGACGGCGTGGTGGTGACGAAGCCGGCATATTGCGAGCGCGGTCCGGATTCAGCGAAGGTCGGCGCGCGGAAGCCTTGCGAATAGGTACCACGGACCGCCAGCTGCTTGATCGGGGTGAACTTGAAGCCGATCTTGGGCGAGAAGCGGCCAAAACCTTCCGAATAATGGTCGTAGCGACCCGAACCGTTGATCTCGAGGATATCGAGCACCGGTGCCGCGATTTCGAAATAGCCGGCCGAGACCGTGTGCTGGCCGAACGCCGACGAGGTCGTCAGGCTATAGGTATCGAGCGCGGCATTCTGGTTGTTGTTCTCCAGCGATTCGCGGCGCACCTGGCCACCGATGGCCACCATGAGCGGGCCACCGGGCAGCTCGATCAGCCGCTTGGTGATCGCGGCGTCGACCGAATACATTTCCGAATGCGACGGCGTGATCTTGTCCGGTGCGATGGCATCGCGCACCGCCTGCGAGTTCAGCGACGGATTGACGAAATTATAGCTGCCGGTGTTGATCGCGTTGAGCGTGGCGGCGATGTTCAGATAGCCGTGCTGGACGATCTCGAGATTGTCGCGGGCATAGACGCCGTCGATCTTCCAGGTCCAGTCGTCGCCGAAGCTGCCGTTCAGGCCCGCGGCGAAGCGATAGACTTCGTTGGTGCGGTCGCTGCCGGCTTTGATGTCGCCGAACAGATAGTAGATGCGCGCTGCGCCATTGGCAGGATCGGCGGCAAAGGCAGCCGCATAGGGATTGTTCGGGTTGAGCGCGCGCCCGGGCGTGCCCGGCGTCGCGCAATTGACGCCAGAGGTGCAGATATAGACCGGCAGGACGATGCCGGGGTTGCTCGACGCCAGCGACGGTGCGCCGCCATAAGGCTGGGTGTTGCGCAGGGCGCGCGGGGCGTTGAGAATGCTGACATAGCTGTTCGAATAGCTGCCAGTGACATAGGCTTCGACATTGTCGGCCAGACGGAGGCTGATGCGACCGTTGACCGAATATTTGCGCTGCAGCGGAGCAAGCTGGAAATATTCGTCTTCGATATTGTGCTTGCAGCCCACGCCGTTCACCGCCGCGCTGACCTGCGTGTAGGTGCCGGCCGCGCAGTTGAGGTTGAGCGACTGATACTGGGTCGTCAGCACCGCCGTGCCGCCGCTCAGCGGATTGTTCAGATTGCTCTGAGTCGTGCGCACGACGACCGCGTTCGGCGTCGCGGTGGTCAGCGAGTTGTCGGCACCGTTATTGTCCGCGCCGCCGATCGAAGTCAGATCGCGGTTATTGTACGGGAAGCCGCGGCTGTGCGCGGTGACGCGACCGTCCTGCTGGAATTCGCCGTTCAGATAGACGTTGAAGCCCTTTTCCGCATAATCGCCATAACCGACCGTCAGGTTGGCGCGTTGGTGACCCGCGTCGCCCTTCTCACTGGCGCCGGCCTCGACCGTGCCGGCGACGCCGACAAACTGCTTCTTCATGATCAGGTTGACCACGCCGCCGATCGCATCGGCACCGTAAGTGGAGGACGCACCGTCCTTCAACACTTCGATACGGTCGATCAGGCTGAACGGAATCGAATTGAGATCGACATAGGCGTTATGCCCATCGTCGTTGATCGGGAAGTTGGTCGAACGCAGACCATCGACCAGAACCAGGGTCGACGAGACGCCGAGGCCGCGCAGCGAGACGGCGACGCCGCCGGCCGAGAAGCCGCTCTGAAAGCCGACGCCGATCGAGCCGCCGCTATCGGCCGAGACCGAGCGAATCGCTTCGGCGGCCGTGGTGATGCCCGCCTTGGCCAGGCTGTCCGCGGTCAGCACGGTGACCGGCGACGGCGTTTCGGTATCGGTGCGGCGGAACAGCGAGCCGGTGACGACGATGTCCGCCGATTCACCTTCGGCCGCCTGGTCGGCCGGCGTGGCGCTGGCCGGCGCGTCCTGCGCGAAGGCAGGGCTGCTCAGGCCCAGCAGAAGGGCGAGCGGCGCGGCACTGGCACACAGACGCGTGGCGTTAAGGCGATGAAATGAACGCATTGATGAAGCCCCCGATATTTATGGTTATGTGCATCGGCCGAATGAGCCGAGCCGGGCGCTTTGGACGCCCGATGGAGCCTACGTGTCTTGCAGAGCAATTTTTGTAAATTGGATAAGGTCCGGTGCGGAGCTTTCCAGCCACCGTGTTACAATTGTGCAACACAGTCCCGCTATGCCCGCGCTAGAACCGTACGCCGGACCTGTAGAAGTAATCGTGACCGCCCTTCGGCAGGTGTTGCGGCAGTGGCCCGCATATGGACACGACATCGTACGAAAATAAAACCTCCGAATCGGTTCCTCGTCTAACCATCCGCTAACCAACGCTGGTGTAGCGATAGCGGCGTGAGCACTCGTCCCGCCTCCCAATTCGCCCGCCCGCGTATCGATGGCCGCGCGCTGCTCGGCCTGTACGACCCGGCCGACACCACTGATTGGGCGCCGATTCGTGCCGCCCAGGTCAATGCGGGCAGCAAGCTCGCCCTGTTCCTGCTGGCGGCCAATGTGGTCGGCGCGATGCTGGTCGCCATGGTGCTCCAGCCGATCGCGCCGCTCTGGGCGCTGGCGAGCTGGGGCGCCGCGGTGGCGACGGTCGCCGTGACCATCACGTTCCGCCGCCTTTCCTTCCGTCATCGCACCGCGCAGACCGCGACGTTGCGCGACGTCCGCCATACCGTGATCGAAGGGATCGCGCTGGCCACGGTCTGGTCAGTGCCGCCTTTGGCCTTCGGCATCAGCGCTGACCCGACGACCGCCTTCGGCCTGTGGATCGTCGTCGCGCTGCTGATGACCGCATCGGCCGTGGCCATGGCGGCCCTGCCCATGGCGACGCTCAGCTTCCTCGGCATCCTCGGCGCCGCCGTCGCGGTGATGCTCTATTTCGTCGGCGGATCGCTGTTCGCCTCGACCGCGATCGTCTTTACCGTGCTGCTGATGCTGGTCTGTTTCGGGCGCGGCAAGGCGCTGGTCGTGATCCGCGCGGGCGAGATCGCGCTGGCCGAGCGCGACGAGACCGTCAGCCTGCTGCTCCGCGAGTTCGCCGAGCATAGCGCCGACTGGCTATGGGAGACCGACGCCAATCGCCGCATCGTCCGCGCCTCGCCCCGCTTCGCGCATTCGGTCGGGCTTGATCCCCTCTCGGTCAACGGGATGCCGTTCCTCCAGGTGCTGGCCGGCTCCGCCTGGGAGTCCGGCAATTTCTCCGCCGGCCTGCGCACGCTGGCAGCGAAGCTGAAGGGTCGCGAAAGCTTCCGCGACCTGCTGCTGCCGGTCGAGGTCAATGGCGAGGAACGCTGGTGGGAGATCGCCGCCAATCCCCGGCTGGACGATCACGGCGCCTTTATCGGCTTCCGCGGCGTCGGCTCCGACGTCACCGAGCAGCGCGCCTCGGCCGACAAGATCAACCGCATGGCGCGTTTCGACACGCTGACCGGCCTGCCCAATCGCCTGCTGGTCAACGAGGCTCTCGTCCACGCCCTGGCCGATGCGGAGAAATGGGGCAGCCGCTGCGCCTTCATGATGATCGATCTCGATCGCTTCAAGGCCGTCAACGACACACTCGGCCATCCGATCGGCGACCGCCTGCTCGGCCGGGTCTCCGAACGGCTGAGCCAGTTGATGACCGACAACGAGGTGGTCGGGCGCCTGGGTGGCGACGAATTCGCCGTCGTCGTGCGCGACGCCGGCGATTCGGCCCGCATCGAGCAGCTGGCCCACACCATCATCGAAGTATTGTCGCGCCCCTATGAGCTCGACCAGCATACGCTGTACACGGGCGCCAGCGTTGGTGTGGCGACCGGTCCGCGCGATGGTCGCAACGCCGAAATGCTGATCCGTTCCGCCGACCTCGCGCTGTACCGCTCCAAGGATGCCGGCGGCGGAGTCGTGCGCATCTACGAGCCGCAACTGCATGTCGAGGCGGAGGAACGCCGGGTCCTCGAAGTGGCACTGCGCAAGGCCGTGCAGAATGACGAGATGCACCTGAACTACCAGCCGGTGGTCGATGCCATAACGGGCGCGCTGACCGGATTCGAGGCTCTGTTGCGCTGGACTCATCCGCAGTTCGGCACGGTCTCGCCCGTGAAGTTCATCCCGCTCGCTGAAGACGCCCGGCTGATCGCCCCGATCGGCGAGTGGGTGCTGCGCACCGCCTGCGAGGAAGCAGCGCGCTGGAAATCGCCGGTGCGCGTGGCGGTGAACGTCTCGCCCGACCAGCTCCACAACCCCGCCTTCGTCTCGATCGTCGCCTCGGCGCTGGCCAATAGCGGCCTGACGCCGGAACGGCTCGAGCTGGAGGTGACCGAAAGCGTGTTCATGCGCGAGGGCACTGGCGCGACCAAGGTGCTGGAACGCATCATGGATCTGGGCGTGCGGCTCAGCCTCGACGATTTCGGGACGGGCTATTCCTCGCTCGGCTATCTCAGCCGCACCAAATTCTCCTCGATCAAGATCGACCGCAGCTTCGTGCAGGGCGCCTCGCGGAAAGTGCCCGAGGCGATCGCGATCATCCGTGCCGTCGTCGCGCTCGCGCAAAGCCTGGGCATGGCAACCACCGCGGAAGGCGTCGAGACCGAACAGGAACACCGCATGGTGCAGGATCTCGGCTGCACCAGGGTCCAGGGTTATTATTTCGGACGCCCGCTGCCGGTCGAGGAAGCGCGCGCGGTTGCCGATCGCGACTGGGGCGCGTCAGCGGCCGCCTGAGCGCTTGCCCCCCGCCCAACGTCACGCTAAAGCCCGCATCCGCACAGGGGTGTAGCTCAGTTGGTTAGAGCGTCGGTCTCCAAAGCAAACAATCAATCAACATCCGAACGGCGAAAACGGCAGAAATCTGCCGATTTCTAGACCCTACCTCCCCTTCGTTTTTCGTTCAAGGGCACAATTCGGGCACAAATGTGCAAGCTTGGAAGGATTTCGCACCGGCTCCTAGCGGCCGGCGAGAAAGCGGTTGGCTAGAGTTGATCATTAGACAAGCCGCGAATTCCAGGAAGGTACCAAGGCGTATCTACTTTTTAGAACGTCATTCAATTCAGGCCGCTCACGGCCAGCCTTACCCACTCCTGCCCCCGCCATCGCCTGCCGATTTTCGAAAATCATCCGATGTTCAGCCGGAAACCGTCGTTCGCTGGCGCAAGCCGGAACGACGGCGAAATCCCAATGTCGTCGTTCCTGGGAGCGGCAGCGCTTGGTAGAACTATAACGGCATCTACCGTGCCTGGCCTTTTCGAAAAACAGACCTGCCAAACCTAGCTGAAAGCTGGTTCACCACACCTTGGGTGTAGCGTCGTTGGCGCCACGCGACCGGGCTGTGATACACGCCGATCGCCGTCCAATAGTCTCGCGTAACGACAAGCGCCGACAGGAATATCCATCTCGCCGCATCGACATTGAAGCAAGCGTCGTGCTGCAGCCACCATCTGATCTCAATCGGCTTTCGATCGAGCAGCGCCGCGATCCTGCCGGTCCACCAGCTGTTGATCTGGAGCGGCCCCAGATCATACGTCCCGTCTCTGTTTCGCACGGCCGCGCCGACCCAGCCGCCCTCCTGATCTCGCAAGGCCCAGAGCGTCCTGGCTAACCAGATCCTGCCGTGCGCAGACCGTTCGATGCAGCGTTCGAGTTGCTTTTCCTGCGCAGCCGGCTGGATTGTCATTGAACGAACCGATGCCAGTGAGGACGGCGCAATCAGCAGGCCCGTAGCGGCGAGGAGAGAGGGCAAAGTGCGCATGTCAGCGATCCTGCCCTCTGTAGGGCTGTGGTGTTGGCGGGTGACCGCTCTTGCCTTCCCCGCTCCCCCTCGCCTCCTCGGCACGGCCGGCACCGAGTACCGCGCCGAGGTAGCGATCGATCGTCTCGGCAAAGGACTGCGCGCGACCCGCCAGTCGATCCGCCAGAGCCTGCAAGGGATGGGCTGGCCCGCCATTCCTGGCAGCCCCAAGCTGAGCCTTTCGCGCCGCCCGTTCCTCGCGGGTCTGGGCTCTGCGGAGGTCCAGCCGAGCCACGTGCCGCGCCTCGCGTGCGGCGCGTGCGTCCCGGTCGAGACGGCCCAGCCCCTCAAGCGACGACGTTTTTTCGCCGGATCGCCGCGTCAGTCGATCGACCAGCCGTTTCTCATCTTCAGTCCAGAGCTTCACGCCGAAGCGGGCCCGGGTGATCGCCGTGTAGTAATTCTGGCCCGTGACCAGCGGCGAGTTGACGGGCGCCAGCACATAGGCCCGGGCGTAGGTCTTTGATTGTGCAGAATACACCGTTTCGGCATAGCCGTGATCCCAGGTCCGGTGCGCCGCGAGGTCGATGTCCTGGGTCGTTCCCTTGTCCCATCTGATCGTCGCGACAGTCCCCCGTAGCGCCTCGACGGTACCCCGCTCCGCATTCTTGAGCTCGAGGCCATGGTCTACCAGCCGCCACTGGATCCGGTCCCCGCGCGCGAGATCCCGTTCCTCGCTCCTGAACACATTGATCTGCGACGCGCGGCCGAGCCGGGGATCCCAGCGGATCGTCCGGCCATGCTCGTCGACGAGCCGCACGACCTGTCGCCCGTTCGCGTTGCGCCCCGTGCCCACGACGCGATATTCAGTATCGCGCGCGATCCCCAGCCCGGCATTGTCGACCGAGAACTTCACCACCTGACCGCCAGAATAGAAGCGGGCGAACCGTTTCTCCTGGTCGCTCATCCCAGCTGGCGTGAGCACTGAAAGACGCGTCTCCTCGGCAGCGATCGCGCCCTCGACCTTAAGCGCGTCGCGGACGCGCGCATTGACGATCAGTCGGGTCGCATTCTCAAGCACGAGGATATTCGTCGTGGCGCGATTCTCTGGTTTGAGGCGGGTCCATTCAGCCACCAGCTGCCGCGCCAGATTCCCGGCATTGTCGCCGCTCACGACCTTGTCGAGATTTGCCAGCGAGGCGGCGTAGTCGCCGGCCCGGGCCTGGGTAACGGCAGCCTTCATCGAACGGGTTTCCTGTCGCACCGATTCGGTCAGCTGCGCTGTCGGCAGGCCGAGACGCTGCAGGAGCCAGAAGGCCTTGCCCTGCTCGATCGCGCCGGTCTGCTTGTTGTCGCCGAGAAGGATCAGCCGGGCGCCGCTCCGGCGGCTGATGTCGAGCACGCGCAGCGCCTGCCGGTTGCCAAGTTGTCCAGCTTCGTCGAGCACCAGCACGTCCCGGTCGTCGAGGGTCCGGCCTCCACCGGCAACCAGGCTCGCTACCGTCCTTGCATCGATGCCGGCAGACTGACCGAGATTGGCGGCCGCCGATGAGGTCGGGGCGAGCGCGGTGAAGCGTATGTCGGCGTCTGCCGCGGCCACGAGCGAACGTACCAGCATCGATTTGCCGGCGCCCGCAACGCCGTGGACACCGAGCACCCGGTCCTGCGACAAGCCGATGTGGCGGAGCGCCGCCTCCTGCGCCCGGGAGAGCCCTGCGCCCACCAGGACGGCCCCTAACCTCGCCTCTGACGTTACCGGCCTGGCGTCGCTCAGGCCCAGCGACAAATGCTCCGACAGGGCGATTTCGAGACGGGCAGTATGTCGGGTCGTCCGCCCGCGCGTGAGAACCGCATCGCCTGTCTGCGCGGTCGTTGCGAGCAATCGCCTGCGAGCTTCATGAGCTTCCACCAATGGCCTGACATCGGCGAGCCGCACCTCGCCGACATGCGATGCGAGACCGAGCCGGAGCATCCGACCGAGATTGTTGACCGCTTCACCGGTCTCCGCCTGACGGATGCCGAAGAGCATCGCTCGAGCCGCGTCGGCGGGATGTGGCGGGAGATCGCGCTCACCGGTGACGTCGCCCGCCGTCCGCACCGCAGCCAGCGCCGGAAGGTGCTCCCCGGCGCGTGCTGCCCAGCCCTTGTGCAATTGCTCGATCCCGATCTTCTCCTTGGGGCCGCGAGTCTCGTAAAAGGACCTGCGTCGGGCGGCCTGCCCCTCCAGACCATGTTCCCTGGCATGGGCATCGATCTGCTCTGAACGCCGTGACATCGCCTGGATCAGATCCTGGGGCACGCCGCGAATCTCGAACAGACCGGTGCGGGGGTTCGAGTCGATCTCGTATCCGACCTCACGAAGGCGATGCGCGAGGCCGTTCCGGTAGATTTGCCCCGCCACCATCTGTTCGGCAAACAGAGCCCGCGTTTCCAGGCTCGCCATCACACTACCGGCCTCCCGGTTGGTGATGTTCATGACGACGACATGGGTGTGGAGATGCGGATCGAGTTCGCGCGAGGCATGCTCGGTGAACCGTGCGAAGATCAGGCGGCTGGTGGTCTCATGCACGATCTCACCGTCAACGCGGTGGCGGAGCGCGGCATGCTCCTCGAGATAGCCAAGGGCCGTTCCGACTGCGTCTTCATGGGCAGCAATGATTCGCTCGTCGCCGCTGACCAACGCCATGATTGATACCGATTTGGGTGCGTTGACGGCAAAATCCCATCCCGGATGGTGCTCGATCTCGCCATCGCCGCGATGCCGCCCGAGCTGCTGGCCGGCGACCTTGCCGTCAAGCAGTTCGCGAAACACGCCCGGGTCGACCTTACCGGCAAGCCCCAGTTCGTCGGCGATCCGGCCGCCCCATCGGGAATGCTCGTCGGGGCCCTTCGTGTAATAGTCCCCGATCGTATAATAGCGGGCGACATTGGCAGCAGTGCCCTTGAGGCGGCGAGGATGGATCATGCCGGCGTCGCCGGGTTGCGGGCGCCCGCCCTCCGGTCATGCTGGCTGAGCCTGAAGCCACTCGACGGCGAGATGAGGACGAGCCCGGTCGGTGCGTCCGGTTTCGCAATGTCCCCGGCACAAGCATTTCCAGGAATCGATGCCTCCCTGATGCCTGTGATCGCCACCTGAGGCGCAGATGGCGGTTCGGCCGAGTCGAAGGGAAGCTCGGGGGCCCGATCGATCGATTTCGACCGTCTGTGCCGGGGCTGTTTCGGGGCAACCCGTCCCGGCGGCGCGGACGGTGTCGTTGCCGACGGTGCTATGGCCTGAATCCGGACCGGAGGGCTGGTCCGCTCCTCGAACGCAACGCAGATCGATGGCGCGCTGTTGTAGCTATCCTGAAACCGGACGACCGGCAGGTTGCGCCCGAACCGCAGGAACCCCTGCAGATTGGGAAGGTTCGTCACCTCGGTGTGCATGACCAGCGGACGCGTTACCTGCATCCGCGACAGGTTCACGCCGTCGCGCATGTCATTCACACCGTACGACATGCCCTCATTGGCCTCGACCTGCTCGACCTGCCCCAGATTCTCGCTGACATGCTTGGCGGTCGGGGTGTCGTTCGCGCGCAACGCGACCCAGGTCGAGCAATAGCCGGTGATCGCCGCCGCATCCTGAATGCCATAGGTGGCCTCAAGCTGCGGATAGGACTGGAACCCCAGCACGCCGCAGCCGCCATATTTGCGGGCCCGGGCGAGAAAATCGGAGAGCGACGGGAGTTTCTGCAGGGAGGGCAGTTCGTCGATCACACAATAGAGGCGCCGATTACGGTCCGCTGACAGGCTCATGATTGCGCTGATCGCGATGTCGAGCCAGACCGTGATCAAGGGGCGCAACGAGGGTAGCTGATCCGCCTTCACCGTGACGAACAACCAGCTGTCGTCCCTCTCATTGGCGACCCAGTCGCGGATGGAGAAGCCGTCTCGCGTATCGTCAAGATAGGAGAAGCTCCGCATCACCGAGGCGAGCTCGGCCTGGATACCGGCAGAAGTCCGGTCACCCTCGAGGCTGATAAAGGCGGCAGCGTCTGTGCCTTGCGCGAACGCCGCCAGGTCCTTCAGTTTGGAGCGCAGCAGCGTATCGAGGAGGATCGAGACAAGAGTCCGTTCCTGCCGCGCGAGCTTGCGCAAAACCGCCACCAGCGTCCCACGCGCGGCCTTGGCCCAGAAAGGGTCGCCCGATTTGTCGGGGATCGTCGACTCAGCGATCTGGTCAGAGTGATAGTCGCGCGGGACATCGACCCAGGGCGACCAGCAGTCCGAACGGGCATCCAGCGGGTTGAGCAGGACGTCGATTCCGGGGCGGTAGAATTTTTCCACGAAGGTCCCAGCGGTATCATAGACGATCGCGCGTTTTCCGGCCGCGCGAATCCCGGCGAGCATCTTGATGATGATGTTTGTCTTGCCCGTGCCGGGGGCGCCACAGAGCAGGATATGCTCGGGTTCGAAGCTGTCCGGTACGCGCACGCCCCCAATTTCGAGGCTGCCCGGCGCGCTTCTCCACAACGCACGACGGACCTGACGCACCGTCCCGAATCGTGCCCCGCGGACGAACTGGTTTGAGCCGAGACCCTTTCCGGTGCGCGTGAAATAGAACCACGCCCAGGCCAGCATCAGGCCCGCAAACGCACCGGCGATGGCCGCGCCATGGATCAGATAGGTCTCGACATGGGCGAGTGTGGCATGCGCCAATGGCGACGCAACCAGCGCAGCCGGCGAGGTCCAATATTGGCGCCCGGCAGGCGTGCGGAACAGGATCGGTGCTGCCGCGGCTCCGGGGATGGCGTCACCCCGGAAACTCGCCTCGATGAGTTTCATGGTGACGAAGCGCTCATAGGCACTCGCCTGCTCAAGCGCGTACCAGATCGTCCCGCCAATCCAGATCACCACCCCGGCCATCACCGTCTGAACGAACACCTGAGTCGTCATCCGGACATTATGGACGATCGCCTGACCACCCCGGGTCCAGGACCCCAAGGTGTCGTTGCGAAAGATGCTCATGGCCGGTCCTGCGCGGGATCGAGCAGCCCCCTTTCCGCGATCAATCGTCGCGCATCCGCCATCCCCTGTTCGAGAAGGTCAGGCGCTCGCCGACCGACCGACGCGGCAAGAATCGCGAGCGTCTGGATGGCGGTCGCATGGAGCTCGTCGAACCGGGCGTGATAGCCGGCCGGATCCTGCCCCTCATAGCGTTCCAGCACATCCCGGAAATAGGCTGAGGGCGTCGTTCCGGTACGACGCGCCTGGTCGAGCAGCCGGTCGTAGAGCGTATCGTCGAGACGGATGGTAATTCTGGCCATGCACACGGATCCTGTCCGGCACACTGGCGCATGATGAAGCGGCGCTCTTATACTCTACCGACGCCCTTGGTTCAATCTTGATTGGCGCGCCGCCACTCGCGGGATAAGAGTCTGGCAAATATATGGCCTCGGGCCATGTGCCGAATAGGGGATGAGCGTGGCTGAGGGTACTTTCGTAGAACTCTTTATGACGTTGCTCAAGGAGTGGCTGTCTCTGACAAAGGATCGCCAACGCGACCTGCTTCGGCTTTGCAACGTCAAATTTCAGGAACTTCAGGTGACGCACGAGGAGTTCATGCGCAGCCTGGATGAATTGCTCGATATAGTGCAGCGCGCCAGGCATCACGGCGCCGGCAACAATGCCGACCCTCTTGCGGAGGTTGCCCTTATCGAGCGACGCCGTCGCGAAGGAAGGCAGATGCGCCTCGCCCGCTATCAGGAGGCGAAGGTCTATGCGGAGGAGACCTTCATCAACGACACGCGCGTCTACAAGACGGTGCCTCAAGCCATCATCGATACCGTGCGGACTACGATGCGATCCTATGTGGCGTATTTCAGCCGAGACCACAAATATGACCATGATCTGGGGCACGCGATCCGGGAGGTCGCGCGCTATCTCCAACTCGCCCACGAATCCGGTTCCGCAGATAGCCATGAGGTCGTTCTGGGCCGTGCCCTGGAAGAAGTCCGGGAAGCCAGGCGGAGCGCCGAATTCTCATGGCTCCAGTTCACCCGGGATTATACCCGCGCCTATGCGGCGTTCGCCGACAATGGCGTTTATCTCGCCGAGAACATCCCGCCGCCGTCAAAACCGTCAGCCACATAAGCTGGCCGATCCCCTTAGCTATCGCGACCGGCGAGCCGGCTCGTGGCGGACACTGTCCGCCATCCGGTGACATGTCGTCCGCCACCGCGTGACGCGCAAATCCCGCGGATTTCCGGCGGTTTTGCGCCCGCAGCACCCGTGCGTACGGTGCATTACAAATTACGCCTTTCAGGCGTGCGTCGAGACAACCGCATGGCCTTGCGCCATGCGACTCAATCGATGCCCGTTTGGGCGGCAAATAGCTGGTTCAGCGTCATAATTCTTTGACGCTGAGCCAGCCGGGAATGCTCCTCGGAGCGACCCGAAAGACCGTACGCGAAGGTGCTTCTCATAAATCCCAGCGTGCCCTGGGGATCATCCCCAAGGCGCGCGCTCGCCGGCTCTGAGCCGGGATTTATGGAGTGCCGGTCATGAGAAACATCGACCGTTTCGACCTCGCCGATCTTGATATCTCGACCATCGATCCGCCCGCCACGGGGGAGCGTAGCCTGCGCGACTCGGTGGTTCCTGCCCTCGCGCTGCGCCTCCGTTCTGGTGGCGCTCGCACATGGGTCGTCCTGCGCACGAAGGACGGAAAGACCGTCCGCGAGACGCTGGGCGATGCCGCGTCCGTGCCTTTGGCATCGGCGCGGCTGCTGGCCTCCCGCCCGGTCATCACCGCACCCGCTACAGCGGAAATCGCCGAGCCGGGCGAAGCCCCGTTCAAGCCGACCACTTCCGTCGCGGACATGCTGCCCCGCTTTCTCGCCTTCGGTGCCAAGGGTCGATGGAAACCATCGACCGGGCGCCAGATGGAGAGCGTCAGCCGTACCTGCATCCTCCCGCTATTGGGGGACCGCAAGGTGCGCGACATCACCCCGCAGGACGTGGCCTGCTGGCATCGGGACGTCGCCGCGCAAACCAGTTCCGCGCGCATGGCGCTCTCCACCCTGTCAGGCTTGATGCTGTTCGCGGAGGATCATGGCGTCCGTCCGTGCGGCTCCAATCCCTGCCGGGGCCTGCGCAAGAAGGCCAAGGGCCATCGCGGCCGCCATCTCCCGCCGGGCAGCGTGAAACGGCTCTGGGAGGCGCTCGATCGGGTGCAAGGCAGGATGTCGGACTATTGCGACGCGGTCCGGCTGCTCTTGCTGACGGGCGCGCGGCGCAGTGAAATCCTCGGCCTCCAGTGGGACCTGATCGCAGGACCGCGCGCCGTGCTGGAAGACTCCAAGAGCGGCCCTCGGACGATCTGGCTGAATGCTCCCGCCCGCGAAATCCTCGCCGCGCGGCGCGAGGCTTCGGCCAGCCCCTATGTGTTCCCCTCCCCGCACATCGACGGCCCGCTTACGGCGATGGATGCGCCGTGGCGCGCCATCCTCAAGGAAGCGGGATTGTCGGGCCTTCGGGTGCATGACCTGCGGCACCATTTTGCTTCGGTCGCGGTGTCCAACGGGATCGATATCCGGCTGGTCGGGCAGTTGCTCGGTCACCGGGATATCGACAGCACGCTGGGCTATGCCCACCTCGCCACCGGCGCGCTGACCAAGTCGGCCAGCCGGGTGTCCTCGATCATCGATCGCTCGATGAATGCAGGGCCTGCGCCAAAGTCCCGGCACCGATCCCAACCCGCAACCTCCCGCCAGCACCGCGCCGTCGCCGGGTCCAATGGGGAGGCCCGTCATGCCTAACCTCCTCCTGTCCCTGACGGACGCGCTTTGCGCGCGCGCGCGGCCTGAGCCCACCGAGTTCAGCCTGCGCGATACCGGCCAGCCCGGGTTGAGCCTGCGGGTACAGCCCTCGGGCGCGCGAAGCTGGGTTCTGCGCGGGCGCGCCGGCGGCAAGCAAATGAAGTGGTCGCTCGGCTCGTTCCCGGAAACGAAGGTGAAGGCCGCGCGCCGCGCCGCCGCTGCACTACTCGCGGCCGGCACGCCTGCCCCCGCCCCGGCCGACCTGCCGACCACGCCGCTGTTCGCGGTTTTCCAGGGCGAGCATGAAGCGAAGCACGGGCGGCTCTACAAGCCGTCCGGCCTGAAGGCCTATCGCAGCTATGTCCGGCTGCAATTGCTGCCCGCGTTCGGCACCAGCCGGCTCGACCAGATCACCCGGCCAGACGTGGTCCGCTGGTTCGAGCGCTACAGCGCGACCAGCCCCGGCGGCGCCAATCGGGCGCTCGGCATCCTGCACCAGATGCTCGGCACCGCGCAGGACTGGGGACGCCTCCCGGCAGGCTGGATCAACCCCACGACCGGCGTCCGGCACAACCGCCGCAAGGTTGTCGGCTCGTTCCTTTCCGAAGCCCAGATGGCCAGGCTCGGCGCGATCCTGAATTTCCGAATCAGGGAGCAAGGCTGCGTGGTCGCGGCCCTGCTCCGGTTCCTGACGCTCAGCGGTTGCCGGGTTGGCGAAGCAATCAACCTTGAGTGGCGCGACGTGTTGCCAGACCGGCTGCGGCTGCGGGACAGCAAGACCGGCGCGCGCGATGTCGTCATCGGCGCCCCTGTCCGGCGGTTCTTCAAGGCGCATCGCGGAAGGATGGGCGCGGGCTGCGGGACAAGGGATGGCGATGCGGTATTTCCGCTCCCGATGGGGCAGGAATACGAGACGGTGCGAACGATCTGGTTTGCCGTTCGCCGTGCTGCCGATCTCCCCGGAAAGCTGCGGATACACGACCTCCGGCACAGCTTCGCCAGCCACGCGGTCATGTCAGGCGAAACCCTCCTGACGACCTCACTCTTGCTCGGCCATGAGCGGCTACAGACGACGTTCCGGTACGCACATTTGGCAGACGAGACGCTGCTAGCGACAGCCGAACAGATCGGCGCGCTGCTGATGATGCAAGCCGGGGGAACGACCACCGCCCGGCTTTGATTGGAGTGGCCCGAGCGCGGCGGGGTCAGCCTTGGCGGTACTGCAAACCTCGTACGCTCGGTGCCGCCCTCCCCCGCTCACCCTCGATTTGGGAGATCGTCACCGGTGAGCCATCGACGGTGTTTGGCGCTCCTTCGAAAAAGCATACCCCCTAACTAGGGGGTGGCGATATTCCGCGCGCGAGCGTGTGTCGGCAGATTTGTAGCAGAGCGCGGATAGGGTATCTGAGTGCGATGAAATGGACCGACTGGATCACCTTAGGCGTTGCGCTATTGGGTGCTGCGCTGGGCGTGTGGAACACATGGCAGGCCGGGCGCGACCGGTCCGTCAGGTTTAAGGTGCGAGTAACGCAGGCAATTGGGCTTGGAGGTGACGCACCGACCTGCTTGTCGATAGATATTACAAATCTGAGTTCATTCACCGTCACCATCGAGGAGGTTGGTCTTACCGTGGGTAAGCCTCGCGGCCGCTTGCCCAGGCGGGCAATGATACCGCCAGCCAGCCTTGTTAGCGGCAGCTTGCCAATGCGTATTGAGCCCCGACACAGTGGATCAGTCGTTGGTTTGTTGCGGGAGCTACCAAACGACGGATATAACCATGCCTACGCTCGATCTTCGGGGGGCGAGATCGCCTACGGTACCAGCCCGGCCCTACTCCAATGGGTTCGATCGCTGGCACGGTAATAGCCTAACCGCTGTCAGCTCGCCGGTACCTGCTAGCGCTCGACCGCTTAAGGCCGCCCGAATACCTTGCAAAGCCTTTGCCTCCCCGCGCGATTCGATCAGGAAAAGAAGATGCCCGACGCACCAAACGCGCCCCGGATTGCAGTAACAATTCCAAAGACTGCTAGGGATGCAGCTCGCGCAGATTTTACACGTTGGGGAGCAATCGCGAGCGCCCGCATTTTGGGCGAGGACGATCACGAAATCGCGATGTATCTTGCTACAGTCGCCACCTCAACTGCTCTGCTCGGCTCGATGCGCAACGAGATTGAAGCGCACGTGCGGAAATTTGGTGGTCGAGTTGGTGCCAAAGACGCTTGGGTGGCCGCCGATGGCGATTATGGCGATTTCCTAGCCGCGGGGAATCTCAAGGCGGCGACTAAGGCGAGCCTAGACTTGCCCGTCATGCATAAGCTCTTTCTGCTAGCTGCCGCGCGCGTTGCCGAAGAAGACACCGATCGCCGCATGGAGGCTCGAGCTGTCACCAAGCGTTTCGATTTTGGGCAAGACTCGGCAGACTGGCTCTTCGAGGTGACCGAAAACCTCGGCTCGCTGGGCCTTTTGGCTCCCTATCAGCGGGACGGTGGCGGCGAAGACCAATTCGTACACTTGACCGCTGCGGGAGTACGCAAAGCGCGTGAACTGTCCGCTGCTGGCCTCCGCGTATTCGCTCGCGACGAGGAACGCGACGCCCAACCTCACAGCGATGGCACGTTCTTCTCTGATGGCTCGGGCTATAGGACGGGTCCTAGGGACGGCACAGCCGTTGCTGCAGAGGATATTCACGTTGTCGACAGTTCGGCATGGACCGGCGTTTCAAAACCGGAAGTTGTTGAGGGCGAGAAACTGCAGCTGCTGCGGTCGCAGCTGGCGGACGTCGAGCGACAGGTCGACGCCCTTGATCTCCCGAGCAACAGCCAACGCCAACAGGTGATGGCTCTCGTCACGGCCATGAAGATTTTGGCCGATGCCCCCGAACCACCTGCGGACGTCATCCGTGATATTTTGCAGCTTCTCAATAATATCTCCGGCATCGGGTCGTTAGTCGTCGCACTTATCTTGTTGATGAAGGGCTAGCCGCGACCATCTGCACTCGCGCATGTGGTCCATGCAGCGCGCGCCGAACACGATGGGCGCAGCAAATCAGCGCACGGAAACGCGGCGCCGTAAGGCGCCGCGCTCGAATTCTGCTGTTGTTGACCGCGCAGGCGCGCCGTTATGCTTTGGCGGCAGCTTCGATTTCCAAGGCTGCAATCTGCTCGGTGCAGATGGTGTGAACGACGCGGCCAAGCTCCTCGATCCGTTCGCTCAACCAAACCAACTCTTCGTCGCTGACCCGGTAGTGCTTCGAATATCGCGCCTTCACATAGGCGTCCTTGAGCTTCTCGAATGCGGCGCGGTTTCTGCGATTGTCACGGGGCCACGCATCGAAAAGCCGGCGATCAAGGCGTTCGGCTTGCGTGCGGAGGAAGCCCAAATTGTGGACGTGCGGCGTGTAGAAAGTCCGAACCAATAGAACGGTATGGTACAGGCTTTCTGTTGTCTGGTGCAGCATGAACGCGGCTTCTTTTGGGAACGACTGTACCATTGCGTCCTGGGCAAGCTTGTATTTGCGCATCGCCCCGGGAAACCACTCTTCGAAATATTCCCGCGCCATGGCCAGCGCCTGTACCGGCGTTTTGGGCTTGGGCTGGTGAAGCTCGGTATCGTCAGACTGGTAAAGCGCGATCCCCTCTCGCGCGACGTCCATGAAAAAGTAGCGCCCATGCGCGAGGCCGTCATTCACCTCCTGCAAGGTGTGAACGATGAAGTTGACCGGCGTCCTGAGCGTCCCGGTGATCGCGAGTTCACGGGTAAGCCGCTCCTCGGCCTTCGACCAGTAATCGAGGCGGTCAGTCAGTGCATCCTGATTGACGATGATCAGCAGATCGAAGTCGGAACGATACCCCTTGGCCGTATGCGGCTCGTCGACCCACCCGCCACGCGCGTAGCTGCCGTAAAGTATTATCTTGAGGACGCGCCCCGCCTTCTTGTCGCCGGTCGGATTGCCGAGCGCGTCGCCAAATTCCTCGAACAGGATTTGCACCACCCGGTCGAGTTCGCGCTGTTTCGCGGCTGGCAGGTGGTCAAGGTCGCTACGCATCTGCAATCACCCTACCAAAGGCTTAGGCGCGATGCCCAGTCAAAACCGGGCATCGCGCCAATATGGTTCATTGAAGCGACGGCGTGGGCTCGCCCTCGTCATCGGCGGCGGTCACCAGATCGACCAAGGCCTCGGCCAGGGACCGCTCAACTTCCCGCACGGTAAGCCCGAGCCGCCCCGCTACAGCCTGATAATCGAGCCGATCGCGCGCGCAGAGCAGATAGACCGATCGGCGTGGCTCGGCATTGCCTCGACCGCCGCCCGAAGGCGCGCGATCTCAACCGGCGATGGCCACGCGGCCTTCATGCCACCAGCTCCAGCACGCGGGCCTCCGCCACCGGAACCTCGGTATCGGCGGGGCGGAACGACAGGAGATAGTCGGCGGCCTTGCTGGCCTTCGACGCGGCGCGGAATATGGCCCGGTTGTCGTTCTTCAACACCTCAAGCCACGACCCCATATAGTCGGCGTGCCGCACGGTCGGAATGATCCCGAGTTCGGCGCAGGCAAAGGCGCTGCACATCTCGGCCACCAGTTCCTCGCGGGCATATTCTTCGCGCCCGATCTCCCCGGTCCCGAACCGGCCAAGGCGCGACACATGCCCGGTCCAATGGCCAAGCTCATGCAAGGCGGTGCGGTACCAGTTGAGCGGCTCGTGAAAGACCGACTGTGGCGGGACACAGACGAAATCCCGCGATGGCGCATAGAAGGCACAATCCCCGCCGATTCGGAAATCCGCCCCGGTCGCATCGATCAGCGCCGCGACCTCCGGGATAAGCTCCTGCGCGTCCATGGGCTGGAAAGCATCGGCGACCAGCTCGTCCGGCAATCCCTGGCACTGGTCGACATTGAAGACGGTGAAGCGCTTGAGGAACGCAACCTGCCGCTGCTCCTGCCCCTCCAGCAAGGAGAGCTGTCCGCCCTCCGCCTCGCGCGGCGTGAACCGGTCGGCATAGCAAACGGTCGTCCCGCGCTCGCCTTTCCGAACATTGCCGCCAAGGTTTTGCGCCTGCTTGTAGGTAAGCCAACGCTGCGACGAGTAGCCCCGCTCGAACAGGGTCGCCCACAGGATCAAAACATTGATCCCGGAATAGCGCCGCCCCGTCCCTGCATTGCACGGCATCCCCGCCCCCGCCTTTGCTCCTTCCCATGGCTGAACCCATGGCAGGCGCCCGGCCTCCAGCTCGGCAATGATGCGGTCCGTCACCTCGGCGTAAAGGCTGTTGATCGGACGCGGCGAACGATCGGTGGTCATCTTCTCTGCTCCTTCCAAACCACCGCAACCGGCGCCGGAATGGCGGGGTGGGCGGCAGGAGCGGACCGGCAGTCACGCTTGAGCGGCGGGCTGCATCCGAAGGACCGGAACGAAGAGGAGGACCTGGCCACAGGCCAGGTTGCGACCCGCCGCGGCGGGACTAGAGGGCAGCGACGCCCACCCCGCTATTCAGAAGCCGGAGGCCAACGCCATCGCGCTCGCGCGATGCCATCATGCCGGATCAACGATCCGGCCAGCGTCAGCGATCGTCGCCCGCAGGGACGAGACACCACAGGTGGCTCGGTGGAGCAAAGCGGAATAGAGCGCGGCCACCCGCCAGGGTGGGATGCAACTCGATCGTCAGACTTTAGCTGCCTCGCGGAGAGCGCAAACATAAACCTCGCCTCGAGTTTGGGCTGCGCGAATCTTGTAATCCAGCAAGGTTTCCAGCGTCAGGCGCTCTTCGAGCACGTAAGACAAGTCTTCTCCGTCCATAAGCATTGTCTGTATGTGCTTGCCGTGGACGATGGCCTTGATCGCCTCATTTGAGAATCCATTGACGGAGATGAAGAGGCCGCGCCCGTGCATTTTACCGTCAACCTTGTGTGCGAAGGTGTAGAGATCGCTCGTGCTGGTACTTGGGTCCTGCCACTTCGCTTCAACGATGTAATTCTCGCCTTCAAATTTGAAAGTTCCGTCGATCTGCTCGCCGACGAGCCGGAACGGGTCGCCCATCCCAATCGCTTGCCGATCGAATAGCTCCTTGAGAAATCGTTCGAACAAACGTCCTCGGGCCTGCACCGTCATCCCAGTCCCGAACAACTTCCCAAATGCCTGATTGAGGGCGCCGAGATCGACCGTGGTCCTCTGGCGCTTTTGCGCGCCGCCCGAAGCGGCTCGCCGGCTTGTTGTCGCTGAATTCCGTTGCTCGATCGCTCGCTTGAGACGCGCAATGTTCGCCTCTGCGGCGGCCCTGTCGAGCTTAGCCAGTTTTTCAAAATAATAGGGGTCGAAGTAACTCCAGTTCGACAAGCGGTCGATCATCGTCTGGAATACGCCGTGCCCGCGATCAGGCCTTGCTGACAACCGAGAGAATGCGTCCACAACTATCATGTGACGAGACATCTGGGTGTCAGAGGGAGCGACCAGATTTCCCGGGCAACCGACGCTGAGAAGAAATTCTACAATCTTCGCTTTTGGCCAGAAGACTGACAAAATGCAGTCATGCATCGCATCCCGGATATCTAGTGGGATCTCGGGTGCAGTTGCCATGTTGCGGTACTAGAATTGAAGTCAGCCATCGGCAAGGTTCACTCCGTCCTCGGCGGACTCAGCTACCTTCGTTTATCCCATCATGATGCACACGAGAATGCGGAGTGCCCCATCGCTGCATCAACGAATGGATAGGCGCGGCTGGCCAATCTGATAATGTGCACGTTACGATGCCGGGAAAGCGTGATTTTGACGAAGCGATCGCAGCTGGCCAGCGTAACAAGGACGTTATGCGATTGGTCGGAAATTGGTGTGCAAACGCTAGAATAGAAAAATTTGGCGGTATTGGCATGATAGAGCAGGCGACGGGCCTGCCCATCGGTCATCACTCCATCGCATGTGATTTTGCGCCTGCGAACGGCATGGCCTCGTGGGATCTGCGGGATGCGGCGTTGGACTTTTACGACAGAAACTGTGTTGCCTGCGAGCATCGTCGGCCAGTCGGCCTGCCGAATATCTCCTCTCTCGTTGCTGAGCGTAATCAAGCGCGCGCCGCAGCGGAGGACGAGGCCGCGCGCAATAGACGAGAGCAAGAAATCGCACTGAAAGGCAGACGCGCAAACCGCGCGAGCCTGCGAGCCGGACTTGGACCAGTCGGCCAAGCCATTCTTGACGACATCGATCGCTATGACCTGGAGCGGAACGCGGAGAACTTCGAGCGGCTGACCCAGAGTGCTCGCCTTGCGCCAGAGCACTTTGGACAGGAGTTGGTGTCCTATATATTCGATCTCGCCGAAGAGGCTGTCTGGTTTGAGCGCGCCGCCCTGTCGATGCTCGACGCGATCGAGGCCGGTCCCGATCGTCTTGCTCGATTGGCGCTAAAGGCGCTCTATCGGGACGGCACGAGGGAGGAGGCCGCCACCGTTCTCGCGCCGAGAGTCAATTTGCTTGATCCCGAAGCAGCTGAGCGAGCGGTTCCGGCCGCGATGGACTTGGCCGCACCGGACCAAACGACGCCGATGTTCCGGGCGGCTGAGCCTAAACCGGGATTGCTTTTGTCCCTCTGGCAATCGTCGCCTGCTACAGTGTTTTCTGCCGTTCTGCGCCTGCTGGAAACTGGCCAGCGGTGGTCCGTAGAACTTGTCGGGCGCGGCCTCCGAGTAATTCTCAACGTCGGAGGCTACGTCCCCGCCCCGCTCAAGCGCACCCTCGTCGCGACCTATACCCGCGCGCACCTCCTCCTGAAGGGGCTCGACGACGAGAATGACACCCTTCCCCAATTTGGAGATGCGATCACCGCAGTCTTCGTAAGCGCGCCCGAGGAGATGGATGCGCTAGTACAGGAATATGCGACTGGGTCTGACCGGCAAACCGCCCTCCGCGCATTGCACCTTTATGCAAGGGTTTTAGGCGATGAGGGGCAGACTGAGGCAGCAGCACGCGCACGTACGATTTCTTTGCGCCGTTTGATCTGGGCACCCACGACAGCCCAAGCATCTGACGAATCCATGCAAGCTGTCCTCGAAGCTCTTCGGCCCACGCCAGATGAGTTGATCACGAGCGGGCGAGAAATATTCGACTCCTTGATTGGAGCAATCCTTCTTCTCGACGATCGCCTTGCGGCGCACGATTCCGCTCCAAAACCGGCGAACGAGACTTTCATCGCTTCGATGGAAAGATCAAATCGGCGATCTTCGCTGACCAGCCTCATATCCGCCTACATCGATCTGGCCGCCGCCTCCGCAGTCGGCGTCAGACATAATGTTGAGCAACTGGTTGGACTCCTAGAAAAAATTCCGGAGGGACGGGACGACCTGCGTGGCTTGGCTCTGGGAATGGTCGAGCAACTTGCGAATGACGTAGCATCTTTCAAGCTCGTCTTGCCTCACCTTTACCATGGACTTGTCGGCCCTTCCTCGCTCGTGCGGGCGCGGGCCGCCACTGCGCTCGGGGAACTACCCAGTCGCGCGCGCGTCAACGTGCCCAACCTGGTGTATGAAGCGTTCTGCGTTCTGCTCAACGACCCTTATTTGATAGTCCATAAGTCTGCGGCGCGCGCGGCGCGGCGCGTTCGCCTGCCCGAGGCATATCGTAGAGGTGCTGCGGATGCCCTGTTGAACTTGGTATACCACTACCGCACTCAAAGCGGAGAAGACTCCTTTCTGGCCGATGTCATCCGATCAACTGCGCAGAGACTTGATCAGTTTGGCGACCGCGCGAGCCAAGTACGTAACTATCTGGTGGAAGCCGCGATGGGTGTCGAACCGCTCTATATGAAGTCAGATCTGGCCGGCCTTTCTCGTTCACTCGGGGGCAGCGACCGCTTCGCCGCGCTTGTCGCGCGCCTTCTTCCAATCATGGTTGACCGGTACAACAGCCGCGATCGAGAGGCGACTTTGATCCGCGGTCTCCGGGCTGAAACCGTGCACGCCTGCCGCGCCGAACTAAGTTCGGCTGCGGCCGAGATCGCTGGCAGGGATCAATGGCTGGCTCTATGCTTGCTCGAAACTCTCGACCAGGCAGGCGCGCGCACTGAGGCGCTGTCGCTCGCAGGAGCGATGGTGGCAGCGTTTAACGACACCGTGCGTGACCGCCCGAGGCGGATAGCCGCGCGTTTCCCCGAAATCGCACTCAAAATAGAGAGCGCGATCGAGCGCCAGGATGCGGGCGACATTGCCACGCTCGCCAAGGAGTGGAGAGAAAACGAGGCGACACGCGATCATGACAAAGAGGAACGGCGTGCACGCGATTCTAGATCAAATATACCCTTCTCGTCTTGATGCGGTCGAATTGCTGCGGGGGTCACAAGGACTCGCCTCCGCTAGCGGCTTGCGCGCCTGCGCCGGGAAACTCCGGGCCTCATCGGAAGCGCTCGGCCGCTCGCCGGCAGCAGAGGATTGGGCTGCGCTTGCTGATGCGGTCGAAATCATAGCCCTGTTACACGACTGGAGCGCCGCTGCTCTGAAGGGTGAAGCCGAGGCAGACCGCTTCCTGAGAGCAGCGAGGCTTCAGCTCGAAGTACTCGAGGCGAAGCCCTCCGAGCGCCCTTACAAAGCGGCGCTCATTGAGAGGTTGGCGCTCGTGCGCGGCGAGATTGGATTGACGACCGCCACAACGATCGGCGGTCTCATATCTGCCGCCCCGCTACCTATCGCAATTTTCTCCGACCCGCAGCCCGACAGGCGACCGTTTGTCGAAACCTCAACGAAGCCAGACGATCTCAGCGTCGCCTTTCTCGAGTTTGCGATAAATGGGGAGCCCGCTGCATCGGTGCATCATCTCCGTCCCGGCGAGTTGTACGATTTGGCCTTGAGTGTTCGAGTCTCGCGCTGGCCGAATGAAGCGCAATCTCTTCAGCTGACGCCCGTTTCAGTGGAGCCGGATCGCACTTGGGATCTGCCAGACTTCGAATTTCTGCGGCCGACGGGCTCAGGCCCGTATGAATTTCGTGATGAGGCGCGAATGATAGTTCATGCGAGACAGGCGCTAAACGCTAGGCCGTTGGAGTTCATCTACGCCGCTGAATTCCGACCTGTTTCGAGCGAGCAACCCGTTTTGGTGGCTGGACAACGTAGTCTCAGGCTCGACGGCACCGACCCGGCGCAGAGAGCAATAACGGGATATCCAGGCCTCGATAGGAAGCTGCTAGAGATTCGAGAAACCCTCAGACTCGATCCGGCAATTGCGGAGGCGGACCTGCGGGATGCGCTTACGATTCTCGCGCCGCTCGCAAATTTGATGGGGCAATCAGTCCAAGACGCGCGGTTTCCCGATGTGATCGACGAAGCGACCTTCCAACGCGAGGTTCGCCAGTTTTTGAGAATGCACCCAACAATCGGTGTAGCTCTTGAGGAACAGGCTCATTCGGGCGGTGGCCGCACTGATCTTTCCTTTCACGGGGTCAGACTGGAGCTCAAGTCAGAACGAAAGAAGAAGCTGCTGCCTGCGGACTGCGTGCAGTTTGCGCAGCAGACTGCGAGCTACGCGGTTGGGACCGGGCGCCGCCTTGCTATCCTCTGCGTCTTGGACTGCAGCCCCAAACGAGCCGTGCCCTTTCCCGCCGAAGATGGGCTTTTCATTCAGAGGGTCGAGACGGGAAGTTCGACGATATTCGTCGCGACATGCTTGCTGCAAGGAAACCTTGCCAAGCCAAGTTCGCTATCACGATGAAAAGTAAGCGTATCGCTCGGCGCCGCTGCGAGCTACGTCACACCGCGAATGCCTAAAACAAGAGATAATCACTACGTGCCGCAGTGGTATCAGCGCGGCTTTTTTCCCGACGGGGCTGATACGTTACAATTCCTCGACCTTAAGCCCGAGATGTTCCGGCAGCGCGATGGATCGATGAAACCCGGCCGCTGCTTGTTCAACTGGCCACCGAGGAAGTGCTTCTATAAGACCGACCTTTATTCCACTCACTTTTTGTTTCACGTCGACGACGAAATTGAGCGCCGACTGTTCGGCGACATTGACGGGCGGGGTTCAAACGCGGTCCGTGCCTTCCAGAACACGGATGTGAGCGCCTGGGTCGAACACTTCAACGACTTATTCGAGTATCTGGACGCGCAGAAGCTGCGAACACCCAAGGGTCTCGACTGGCTCCAGCGCCACTATCCAGCGCTCGACCAGAATCAGCTAATGTACGAGATGCAGGGCGTTCGCATGATGAACATCACGCTCTGGTCGGAGTGTGTTCGGGAGATCGTCTCGGCTGAACATGCAGAGGTGAAATTTATCCTGACCGACCACCCGGTGACGAGCTACAACCATGCCGTTCCCCCCACCGACCCGCGATCCGCTTATCCTAACGATCCGCCGATTGCGTGGAAGGCAACCCAGACTATCTTCCCGCTTAGCCGAGATTTGTGCCTGATCCTCACCAACTATGAGTACGCCGAAAACCCGGACCTAGCCGACCCCTGCGCGAAACGAACAAACGCTCGTAACTTTCGACCTGCTCTGGTTCGTGCGGATGACTTTATTCGCGCACGCTCGCTGACCTCCGAGCAGGTCGAACAAATCAATCTCGTCCTCAAATCTCGAGCGAAACGTTACATCGCAGCCGGTCGCACGGAGTGGCTTTATCCCGAGACGGGCGCGACACTTGACTGGGCGGCCATTCGCCACACGCTACTGCCGCCTGCGGGCGAGGTCAGCAAGTTTGGCGGCGAGACTTTCATCGGATTCGAAGACGGCAGCGTCGAATATCGTGATGCCTTCGGCAGGAGCGAAGGCCGCCCCGATTTCTTGTCCACTCGACGCGTGCCGCCACCGAAGACGAAGTCCGACCCCTGCGGCTGCGGCTCTGGGCACCCTTTCGGAATATGCTGCGCCAAGCGCCCCGCCGAACTTCGTCCGTCGTGGTCGGAGTTAAGCATCCGCGAGCGCAACATGATCCACTTCAATGCGATCACGCAGATCGTCGGGCTTGCGGATGGTCTTGACTGGACAGAGGTGCGTCGGAGTCTAACGGCAGAGAAGATAGCTGAACTATATCGCGTGTTCCGAGCACTCTGGCCCGAAGACACTGACCTCATTTCGCTGTTGCCCAAGCCGGATGGGCGCCTGCGCGCGCTATTCACCGGCATCATCGATCCAAGGGCGTTGGTCGAATATGCCTTTGGAGCTGCCAATCAGTTCGGCGAAGTTTTGATCCAGAACCCCTTCATTCGCGATGCGCATATGCCGCCCGAGTACAGCCCGATCAAAAACCCTGCCCAATACCATTTGGAGGCTATCAAGCATGTCGCCCTGATGACGGAACTAATGCCCCTGATCGACGCTGGGATGGTCAACCTTTTTCCCGACCCGTGCAGCTTCGATCCCCATTTGCGCGGTCAAATGATGCAGATGGCGACCGAACGATCTCAACTCATGCATGGCAGTGCGAAAGCCGACATTCGATCAAAATGGATCAGCGATGACGACGCGCATCGCGCCCTCCTTTTCATGCCGGAGGATTTTCACCGCGCGTCAATGCGGGAGGCGAACCCGAACATAACCGATGCTGATCTGGAGAGAACACTCAGGCTTGTTCGCGATTCACGCCATCTCGATCCCCTCGCCCCGCTCAATTTCGAGATGTTTCAGGCTAGTGAGAAGGGAAGTCTTCTCATCGCGATGAACCTGGCTCCTAATTTCGAACTGTCGCTTTATCTCGCACAGGCGACTGGAGCGGTGATCGTGACAGATTGCCCACATCGATGGCGCGAGATGAAGCTTGCCTCTTCGCGGGGGTCGGGGAGAAGCAGTCAGTTGCTACAGCGCCTAGTTGCGGCGATCGAGCGCGAAGAGCATGTCTATCTCGGCGATGCCCGAAAAATCATGCTCCTTCGGCAGAAGGCGAAGGACGGCAGTTACCGCAGCCTAATAAGCGATATCGTTAGGTACGTCGCTCGCGGAAGTGCGGGCAGCAAGCCAAATTGGGAGGCGCAACTCCCCGGTCGGCTAAAGCGCGCTAATGATGAGTTGCGAGGAGCGATCCTTGCACTCGATCCCGAAGCACTTCCTGCACGAATAAAATGCATCGTTCCCCCTGCGGGAATCCGTGACAACACCGTCGATCGCCTACTGCTCATGACGAGCGTCGAACACCACACCGACAGCGTGCCGATGGCTTTCTTTATCGAGCGCCCTGATCCCACAACTTACCATCGCACTTTCTACAGCCACCCGTGGGAACGCTGATGACATCGCGGCACGGCGCGAAGCTTGATGCATTCTAACAAGAGGGCGGTGCAGGATGGGGCACCACCTCTACCTTGTCGCCGAAGGTGCGGCGAACGCGCATTACAAGCTCCCCATTATCGTCCAAAACGTCAGCTTGCGTGGCGGGAAGGTAGCCCTTCCTGGGATCAGTGAACCGGTCGATCAGGAGCGCCTTCATCTCCTCCTCGTCCAACTTCTCAAACAAGGGAACCGGTGCATAACCAGCGTCGCCATATTCAGAACGGTAGAACTGTACCTGCCAAATTTTTGCGTGGTGCGCTGTAAAGAGGCCGGCCATTGGGGTTTTCTCCTAGATAACTGCGTCACATGCCAGCGGCTAATGGCGCACGCGGAATTCATGGTATGAGCGATTTTTGAATCTCTCTCTTTCTCGCTCTCTGGCCCGCTCTTCTGAGACTACTCCAGTTTGAGATTCGGTCGAGAGCGGCGTGCCAACAACCTAAGTTGCCACGCATTAAGAGCGACCTCCCTCGTGGCCTCAACGACTGAAAGCCGGAAAGGAATCCAACCCCACAAGCTCAATTTTTGCTGTTGACCTATAATCCCCGCCACCCCACAATGTGCCCTGACGGCTTTTAAGATCGCCTTACAAGCCGTTGAAATAAGCTCATTTATGAGCAGCACCCGTGCGTACGGTGACTTGCTGACGGCGTCTGATCTTCCGCCCCCAACGACCCTCCAATCGCCTAAAATCAATCGGAGCCGAGCGCTTCATCGCCACCGCGCGGCAGCTGACCAGCGTCGGGCAATATGGACTGGCAGGTCCTTTAGGCGCGCTCTGGCGATCCGGATTCTGCGCTTAGTCCGGCAGGTGCATTACCGTCGCCAGCCGCTCGCGAAGTGCGTTAACGGCCCCTGCCCTTGTCACCATTTGCATAAGCGATGGCGTCTTTAAGCCCGGCGGTGATCTTTTCAGCTGCGCTTTTCATTTGAGCCCCTCATCGTCGACGGCATGATATGCCCAATCGCGGATATGTATCGCGGCTGATTGTCGTTTCCGAGCCGCGATTGCACTCGGAGCCGCACCCGGGTGCACCGGGCGCGGCTTTGCCGGTCACTCCCTCCTGCTCGGGCGAGACCAGATCAGCGAGTGGGACTTCCCGTCGCTATCCTCGAAGAGGTTTGCGTAGATCGGTGCGAGAAAGCTGGGATCATCCAGCTTGAGACCAAGATAATCTCGCCCTTCGCCAGAAGTCTTAGCCCAGGCCGCGCCAATCTCGATCCTCCCGACGAGGACTCGGTGGCTTGGCGACGCGTCGCTTGGCCGATTGGCGTCAGGCACGAGCCGAACATTCTTTGCCTGGAGCGAGAGGGTGACGATCTCACCGGTGAACGAGCCATCGGGATTTTTAGTGAAGATGCCGATCTGTGCCATGTCGAAGTCCTTTCTAACCTTCGAAGCCGCCCTGTGCTGCCTCGATGGCGGTCGACCGGCGCTGGACGGACTGCTCGCACCTTCGGCCGTAGCAATGCGGAGGACGGCGAGAGCCAGGCTTCTTGTCTCGCGAGGAGCGTGGAACACGCGGGGAAGAAGGTTGGCGAAGCCGTTGCGCGCGAAAGTCCGTCTTGCGCCAGACCCGCTGTCACAGGGGCCGCCGGGGGGTCGATGTTAGACGACGCGCGACATGGCGCCTGCGATTCATCAGAATCCGATGGCCTCACCGCAGAGATACCCTGGATAACGGGCAAGCGGCATCGTCGCCCTGAGCCCGGCGAGGTCTCCGACGCTGAACCGGCACTCGGCGCTGTCACTGAAACCTGAACCACCAGCCTCGGCGACGAGAATGTCAGAGGCGTGATTGACCGGAATCGACCAGGTTCAACCGTTCGACGGCGGTTTGTTGAATGACCGCTTCCACCGAAACTTGCCGCGACGTGGCGCGAACTTTTCGGCGGCAGCGCGCCTCGTAGTCGGCGGTTCCAGCTAGTTACGCTGGCCACGAAACCGGCCGCTCGTTCGTTGCCGTCGCCGGCTCAGCAGGCCGAGAGTAATACAGCGCTTGGGGCACTACGACCAAACCGTGCGGCCCCTTTACTGATGACCCGCGGGAGTCGCCAGGACAGGCACTACGAAGCTGACTGTTTGCTGGTCGAGGGGCTGGTGATTGGCGTTGACCAGCTCGACCAGGACCTTGTGCGGACCTACCGGCAATCCGGTGAGGATGATCTGCTCCCCACTCGCGTCGGCCCAATGCCACGGTAGATCGTCCACGGTCACATGGATGTGACCGATGCGGGGAGAGACGGCTAGCGCCGCCGGCCCGAACACCTGGACGATGCGCAGGTTCTCGGCACGGTACTGGATGAACACGCGCCCTTTGGCGAGGGCCTCCGGTATCGGCGGATCGACGATCAGGCGCGCGGGCGGCTCATTTTTGATCGGAACGACGGCCGCCGGCCCGCGCACATCGCGCGCGGACTGGGCGGAAGCGCTGGTTGCCGTCATGATCAAAGCTCCGGAAAGGGCGAGCGAGATCGAGCGCATCATTGTCCTCGCTTCGGCGAAGGATCGCATGTCGTTTCTGCTGCGCGCAATCCGGCCGCCGCGCGAGACAGTCGTCGCGAGGAATCGTGAGGATCCGTGAGCGCGGGCGGCGCTCCCCCGCTCGCCTCACACCTGCTCTCGCCGCTTCACAGCGTCTCACTGTCCCCGCGCCCCGCGGCGCCGCACTGTCGTGAGCGCACCTTCCGGCCGCCGCCAGGCCCGGGCCAAGTCCTGCAAGGAGATGTCGGATGTCCTATCACGCGACCCGCGGCGCCGGTATGAAACTGGCAAGCGCGCTGCTCTTACTCGCTCCCCAAATGCCTGCGGTCGCATCGCCCGGACTTCAAGCGAGAGCCGCGATTCCGCCCGTCATTCACTATCGCACAGTCAACTTGGATGGAGTCGATATCTTCTATCGGGAGGCCGGGCCAGCCGACGCACCCGTCGTGCTGCTCCTCCATGGGTTCCCGACATCGTCGCACATGTTCCGGCGACTGATCCCGGCTCTAGCGGACCGTTATCATGTCATCGCGCCCGATTATCCAGGGTTCGGCGAAAGCGGCGCGCCCGATCACACCGCCTTCAAATATAGCTTCGGTCACTATGCCGACCTGATGGACAGGCTGATGAACCAACTCGGCGCGACACACTACGCGATGTACGTCATGGATTATGGCGCGCCCGTCGGGTTCAGGCTCGCGCTCAAGCATCCGGAAAAGGTGAGCGCGCTCATCATCCAGAACGGCAACGCCTATGAGGAAGGGTTGAAAGCCTTCTGGGATCCAATCAAGGCCTATTGGGCCGACGGTTCGGAGGCTCACCGTCAGGCAATAAGCGTGCTGGTCGCACCTGAGACCACGAAGTTCCAGTATACCGATGGCATGAGCGATGTCGCCCGGATCGACCCGGACAACTGGCATCACGATCAGGCGCTGCTGGATCGTCCAGGCAATCGCGATATCCAGCTCGACCTGTTCCTGGACTACGGAACAAACGTCCCGCTTTACCCTCAGTTTCAGGCGTTCTTCCGCAAATACCAGCCCCCGACGATCATCGTCTGGGGCAAGAACGACAAGATTTTCCCGGCCGACGGCGCTTACCCCTACAAGCGGGATCTCCCGCACGCCGAGTTCCACATTCTGGATAGCGGCCACTTTGTGCTCGAGGACCAGTTCGAGGTCGCCGAGCCGCTGATCCACGACTTCCTTGATCGCACGCTCGCGCGCCGCTGACGACCAGCGGCGCTCGAACTCCCACCAAATCTCAGAGAAGGAACAGGTCATGCAACAATTGCAGGGCAAGGTCGCGGTCATCACGGGCGCCAACAGCGGAATCGGGCTGGCGATCGCCCAACGCTTTTCTCAGGAAGGCGCCCAGGTTTTCATGACCGGCAGGCGGCAAACGAACCTCGACGACGCGGTGCGCGCGGTCGGCGGGAACGCAGTTGGCATCCAAGGGGACGTTTCGAACCTGGACGATCTCGACCGGCTCTATGGCGACGTCGCGCGTCACGCAGGAAGGATCGACATCCTGTGCGCCAACGCTGGCGGCGGCGAGTTCCGCCGGCTGGAAGAAGTCACGGAAGATCATTTCGACCGCACCTTCGACAGCAACGTGAAGGGCATGGTGTTCACCGTGCAGAAGGCGCTGCCTTTGCTCTGCGACGGCGCCTCGGTGATCCTGACGGGGTCGACCGCTGGCAGCAAGGGGACGCCCGCATTCAGCGTCTACAGCGCGAGCAAGGCAGCGGTGCGCAACTTTGCGCGGAGCTGGGTGCTTGAACTCGCGCCCCGCGCCATCCGGGTCAACGTCCTCTCGCCTGGTTCGACGTCGACCGCGGGCTGGCATGGGCTCGCCTCGTCCGAAAAGGAGAATCTGACGATGCAGCGCCTGACCCGCGAGGCGACTCCGCTCGGCCGACTGGGCGAAGCTGTCGAGATCGCCGCCGCGGCGCTTTTCCTAGCCTCGAGCGAGAGCAGCTATGTGAACGGCAGCGAACTCTTCGTGGATGGCGGGGCGGCGCAAATCTGACCCTGGCCGCTCAGCGACTGACAGGTGCCGCCTGCTCCATCGGAGGGAGCAGGCGGCCGCGCGCCAAGAGGTAGAGCGTACCAACAGCGACCCCGGCGACCAGCAGGTTGGCGCCGACGAAGAGGACAGGCGCGATCGTGGCGACTGCGGCGCTGCCTTCCACTCGTGACAGGCGCACCGCAGCGCCGGCAAGCGCGGTCGCCCCGAACGAAAACGCCCAATAGGAGGCGGCGAAAGGTTGCTCGACGATCCAAGGCGCCAGGCGCAGCAACAGAAGCGCCTGAAGCAGCGCGTAGCCGAGCAGCGCATGCGCCGCTAGGACGTTGGTGCCGCCGACCGCGAGATAGCACGCCGCACCGACTGCCGGCGGGGCGAGCTGGATCCCGAGCGCTGGCCGCAGTGAAGGTGGCATGACCGGACCCGTGTAGAGCCGGTGGAGTAACACGGACTCGATCGCGAGCCAGGAGAAGAACGCCGCGCCGAAGGCGAGCTGACCCCAATCGGCCCAGCCGAGCGCGGCAGCCGTGGTACCGCCGACGAAGCCGGCCGCGACGATCGGCAGATACAGGATCGGTGTCGAAGTGCCGGGTTCGCGGCCGCCACGCCAGAGCAGACCGGTTCGCCACAGACCAAAGGAGAGCGCGAAAGTTGCGCCGGCCAAAAACAACAAGAGCGCCAGAGCGCGCGAGTGGGGTAGCGCGCCTTGAGCGATCAGCAGGGTTGCGACACCCGCGAGGCCGATGAAGCAGCACTGGACAGGATGGTCGGCTTCCTCGCGAGCCTGATCGGGCGCGACGATCCATTTGCGTGCGTAGAGCGTCGTGACGGTTGCCCACACCAGCGCGGCGCAAGCGAACAGGACCTCGCCGAACGCAGCAGGCAGGCGCCAGACCGCATGTGCCGCCCGCCAGCAGTTGGCCAGGCCTCCGAGACCAAGCACGATCCCGAAGAAGGCGACTGGAACGTGCGCCGCCGCCGGCGCCGATGACGTGCGCAAGCCGCTTCTCCCAAAAACCTGCTGAAGATCAGACTCCGCGATAGACCAGACGCGTAAAAAGCGCGCCGCTGATCACGCCCCGTCCCCATCGAGCGTCGAACGCCGCCGTTGGATGCGCCGCTACCACTTGGTCGATCGACTTGCCCTGCGCCTTGAGCGCCGAGACTCTGCTGCGGATCGCCATCAGCATGTCGCGCCATTGCGTGAGATCGGTGCGATTGCCGACCGGGCCGTGACCAGGCACGAACAAGGTACGCGCGTTCGACATAGCGAGGTTGGCGTTGGCGGCGCGGATCGCACCGTCAATGCTGCCGCCGGTAACATAGTCGATGAACGGATAGACGCCATTCCAGAAGGTATCGCCGGTGGAGAGGATGTTCGCGTTGACAAAATAGACCGACACGTCGCCATCGGTGTGCCCAGCTCGGTAGTGACGTATCCTAAGCGTCTCGCCCGCGAAGCGCATCGTCTTGTCGCCCGCGAGGATCTCATTGGGGAGAGCTTCCTTCGGAACGGGCGTGAAGGTGTGCTCCCATTCCGCGATGTGATTGGTCTGGGTTAGCCGGGCATAGGCTCTGCGGCTGGCAATTAAGGTGGCGCCGGCGCGGCGAACCCAGCCATTTCCGTCCGTGTGATCCCAATGCCAGTGCGTATTGACGACATAGCGCAGCTTGCCCGGGCCGATGTTACGCAGCGCCGCCGCGATCTTGGGCTGGGACACCGCAATGCCTGCGTCGACCATCAGCAGGCCCGCTGGACCGGACAGAACCGTGATCTCTCCGCCCGAGCCGTCGAGCATGGATACGTTCCCGCGAACATGGTGAACCGTCACCGGGCTGGCGGCGGCGGCAGCGTTGATGTCCGAATAGGGGCTCGCGCCGGCGGGCGCTGCCGCGAGTGAGCCGACGGCCGCAATGGCAATGGCGACGCGAGACCAGTGACGGATCGTCATCTACTTCCTCCTCAGGGCATGCGCGTGCCCCAATTAAACGATGCTGGATGGAGTTGTGGCGCCGCACCGGACGGGGGCAGATCCGGTGCGGCGCAGACGACGTCAGGTCCTGAGGAAGGCGAGCAAGTCGCTGATGACTTCCTCCCGGTGGGTCGCGGGGAGGCCGTGCGGGGCACCCGGGTAGACCTTGAGCGTCGCGTCCTTGATCAGCTTGACGGATTTGCGTGCGGCATCGTCGATCGGGACGATCTGATCGTCGTCGCCATGGATCAGTAGCGTGGGAATCTGGAACTTCTTGAGGTCCTCGTGAAAGAGAGTTTCGGAGAATTGCTTGATGCAGTCGTGCGCGCCCTTGAGGCCCGCCATCATCGATTGCTGCCAGAAGGCATCCTTCACGCCTTGCGAGACCTTGGCGCCGGGTCGGTTGGCGCCGTAGAAGGGCTCGGCGAGGTCGCGATAGAATTGCGATCGGTCGGCGAGCAGATCCCGGCGCAAGCCGTCGAACACCTCGATCGGCAGGCCGTCGGGATTGGCCGCCGTCTTGAGCATGGTCGGCGGGATCGCCGATACCAACACCGCGCGCTTGACGCGGGAGCAGCCGTGACGACCGATATACCGGGTCACCTCACCCCCGCCCGTCGAATGCCCGACATGCGTCACATCGTGGACATCGAGAGCCTGGACAAGTGCTGCGAGATCGTCGGCATAAGTGTCCATGTCATTGCCGTTCCAGGTCTGGCTGGAACGACCATGGCCACGGCGGTCGTGCGCGATCGCCCGGTATCCGTTCGAGGCAAGCGCGAAGAGCTGGTCCTCCCAGGCGTCGGCGTTGAGCGGCCACCCATGTGAGAACATGACGACGGGGCCGGTTCCCCAGTCCTTGTAGAAGATCTCGGCGCCGTCCTTGGTCGTGATGAAGCTCATGCTCTTGCCTTTCCGCGGGAGGGGACGCGGCGTCGCCGCGTGGATGACCGGCGAGGCGCTCGCCGGAAGATTGAAGCCGGAAGCAGCGACAAGCCCGACGGCCATCGCGGACCCCAGCACGCGGCGTCGTGTCAGCATGGGATCGGTCTGGTCCTGGCACATTCGCTAGTCCTTCGGGATCGGATGAGCGCCGAGGATCGTCAGCGATCCTGGGCCTTGTCCTGCCGAGAATAGGCTTGCCGCCGAGACACTCCGAGCAAGTTGCCGTGAACCTGAGTGAGAAGCTGCAAGTCGCTCCGAACCGGTCGCGGCGCGGCGCCCAATTGTTGAGCGTCGTCTCATCACATCTCACGGCGCTTTGCCGTGCCTCACGCGCCCGTGCGAACCCTGAGACTTATGCAGACTTGTCTCTCCGGAGGGAGGCAGCGCGCCACGGCGACGCTTCACGATCACGCCAGCAGCAGGAGGGGACGTCCATGCCGATCGTAAATCCCAGTTCTGGCGGCGCGGAACGCCGCGTCGAACCCGATAGAATCGCGGATGGCCCGATGATGCGGAACCTCGGCGGCGCTACCCCCACCGACGAGGCGGAGGAGATGAGGCGTTTGGCAAATCTCGGCCTGATGTCGGTGGAGGTCGCGCACGATCTGGGCAACCTCATCCAGGTGATCGGGAGCGCGCTGCGGCTGATCGACCGAAGCTTGAAGGAGCCGACCGGCCTCGATATCGGCTATTGCTGCGCGGGCGCCCTCCTCGCCCTCGACCAGGCGACCGAGCTTCGCCACCAGCTCCTCGAGTTCACCAGGCCGCCGGGTGCGCCGCCGGAAACCGTCGAGCTCAGGTCCGCGCTCGCCGGCTTCAGCAACCTCGTCATGCTCACTGCCGGGAACGATATCCTCGTCGACTTCTTCGCCGACGATAGCGGCGTGGCAGTGGCGTGCGACGAGCGTGATTTGAAGAGCGTCGTACTCAACTTGGTCGCCAACGCCAGGAACGCGATGCCAGAGGGAGGGCGTCTCACGATCGCAATATCGTGTGAGGAAGATTTGACCGCAGCGGAGATTCCGTCCGCGCAAAATTCGGCGATCCTGCGGGTCTCCGACACCGGCTGCGGCATGTCGGCCGATACCTTGGCGCGGGTGTTCGAGCCCTTTTTCACGACGCGCGAAGGCGACGGTGGGACAGGGATCGGGCTGGCTATGGTGAGCCGCTTCGTTCATCGGCTGGGCGGATCCGCCCACATCGAGAGCGAGATCGGCAAAGGCACAACGGTGACTTTGCGGCTTCCGGCGGCCGGGCCGCGATCACTAGCCCACGCTTGATCACGGTTTCTCGCAATCAATCACGCGATTTTCGCAGCGATCCGGGGTCTCATGCGCGCGATCGACCGCTCCCTTTCGCTGCAAAACTCTGGAGAACGACGATGCGCAAATTGAAACTTGTCGCCGCCGCGTTTGGATTGCTGAACCTCACGGCGGCGTTCGCGCAGACTGCACCCGCGCCCGCGCCCAAGCCGACGACGATCGTGCTTGTTCACGGCGCGTTCGCGGGTTCATCGAGCTGGAACCGCGTCATCACCGATCTCCACGCCGACGGCTATTCGGTGATCGCCGCTGCGGTGCCGCTGCGCAGCCTGAAAAGCGATGCCGCTTATGTCGCGAGCTTGGCGGCGAGCATCCCCGGGCCTGTCGTGCTGGTCGGCCATTCCTATGGTGGTGAAGTCATCTCGGCCGCCGCGGCCGGGCGGCCTAACGTCAAGGCTTTGGTGTTCGTCTCGGGATTGGCACCCGACATCGGGGAAAGCGCGGCGAGCCTTGGCGCTCGGTTTCCAACAGGTACGCTCGGTACGGCACTCGCACCGCCGGTACCGCTCGCGGACGGCACCACCGACCTCTACATCCTCCAGTCACGCTACTGGAAACAGTTCGCCGCCGACGTTCCGGAGCAAGAGGCCAGTCAGATGGCATCGACTCAACGTCCCGTCTCCGGCACTGCGCTTGGCGAGCCTGCCGCCTCGCAGTCGTGGCGGACTTTGCCGTCCTGGTTCATCTGGGGCTCGCTCGATCGCAACATTCCAGCCGCGCTCCACGCCTTCATGGCGAAGCGCGCCGGAGCTCGCGTGGCAATCGAAATGCCCGGCGCATCACACGTGGTTATGATCTCGCATCACCGCGCGGTCGCCAATCTCATAGAGCAGGCGGCCGCCGCGAAATGAGCAGAGCGGATAGGGGATCGCTCGCGTACTCGCGACGTCACTCTCGCGCGTCATCCGGTTCCGTCGGCTTCCGCCTGCGAACGGGAAAAGGATAGCACGCGCAGACCGGGCGGGAGTCGGTTCGCTACCGGCACCTGGTGCGATCCCAACGCGCTCAGAAACCCTTCGAGCGAGCCGTAGGACGCAACCAGCAGGGCAACCGAGTGCAAGAGTTCCTCGAGCAACGCCGCGGGCGTGCCGGGCGCAGCCGGCTCGGCTCTCGCGGAATCGATCCCAGTGGCGAGCGGCGTCTCAATGGCCCCGTCGTTGTTCAACCGCACCGGGTTCGTGCTCGCGTCCGCCGCGAGGAGATAGCCGCGGCCGGGCACCGTCTTAATCAGATCTGCGTCTGGACCCAGGGCGCGGCGCAATGCCGCTACCTGGAAGCGCAGATTGCTTTCCTCCAGATACGTCGCCGGCCAGACATAGTCGGTTATCTTGTTCTTGGGCGTCACGGTTCCCCGATTCCGCAGTAGGATCACCAGTAGATCGAAAGCGCGGCCGCCGATGCAGACCGGCTCGCCGTTTCGCAGCAGCGTGCGCGAAGCGGGCAATAGTGTGTAGGCTCGAAAGCTGAGAACCTCGTCGCCTATTGCCGCCGCATTTGGCGTGCGGGCAAGTACGGCCATGCGCGGCGCGACATCAATCGTGTCATCCGCGACGACATCTTCGTGCTGTTGCTCAAGCATGATCGAAGCCCCCTTGCGAGAATGCATCCGTGCATCACCTTAGGCCCGTGCGAGCGGTGGCCGCATGCCGATCAGGTGCTCAGTTGCAGGGACGCACGCTCGCCGCAAAGCCGCACGCTGGATTACAGCGGAAGAAAAATTCCTTCGGCGCGTGTGGGTTGGACTGATCTTTGCGTCTTTCCCCAACGAGTGCACTCAGAACAGGCCGAGCATCGATGCCATTGGAGCGGTATCCCGTTCCCAAACTAGATCAGCTCCCGGCAATGGGTCATTCTCCGTCGATGAACCAGCCCGGAGATCACGGCGATGACGCCCTCCTCGTAGAGGCTTTCCAGTTCCGGGCCGCGCTCGTTCATTATTTCAGGCGAAAACATGCTGATACAACCGAGCTCGAAGATCTCGCTCAGGAGGTATTCGTGCGGATCGCCGGCAGGCAGTCGACAGAGCGAGTCGCCAATGTCGGTGCTTATGTGTTCCAGACCGCGGCCAGCGTGCTCAGCGATCGCCACCGCCGGCGAACCGTGCGGCACGCCGATGATCACATCGCCTTCGACAGCGCCCGGCATGATGAGGCCGATCTGGACGCCTCGCGGATCGTGGAGGGGCGGCAAGACCTTCGCGCCGTCATCGCTTTACTGCACGCTTTGCCCGAACGGACGCGCACCATCTTCCTGCTTCGCCGTCTTGACGGGCAACCCTATGCCGACATCGCCGTCCAAATGGGTCTTTCGGTGAGCGCGGTCGAAAAGCACATGCTGCGCGCGACGCGCCATCTGCTGTCCTTCAAGCCGGAGGTGTGGTGATGGTACGGGCAGTGATCACACTCGAGGAGGTGCTCGCCAAATCGCCTGCCGACGCCGCCGCCTTCTGGTTGGTCCGGCAGGATGGTGGCGAGAGCGAGCATGACGACCTGGTCTTTGAGCAATGGCTGCAAGCCGATCCCGCGCATGGTCGGGAGTGGGCCCACGCGTGCGAGGCTTGGGAGGGTGTCGCGGCGCTCGACGCCGAAGAGATGGACGAGCTGCACAAATCATCGTCGCGAAGTGGCTGGTGGCGCGATTGGCGCAGCGCTGCCGCAGCATCGATCGCAGCCATTGCGATCGGCTGCGGCGCCCTCCTCTGGACACCGTATGTCGTCGAGCAGCCCCACACTCAGATCGCATCCCTGAACGACCCTGGCTCGCGCTTGCGAAAGCTCACTACACTGACGGGAGAGCGTCGCTCCTTCACCCTCGAGGACAGGAGCGTCGTGACCCTCAATACCGGCAGCACGCTGCTGGTGCGGTTCGGACCAGTGGAACGAAGGATTACGCTCGTTCGCGGCCAGGTCTATTTCGACGTCGCGCATGATGCGGCGAAGCCCTTTGTCGTCGAGAGCGCCGGCAGCACGATAACCGCGACCGGCACCCATTTCGAGGTCGAGACTGGGGACGAGAGCATGCGCGTGATCCTCGTTGAAGGCCGCGTCCAAGTCGTCGCGCCCTGGGCCGGCAAGGCGAAACCGATCGATCTTTTGCCAGGCCAGCAACTTCTTGCGAGCCGGTCCGGCGTGACGGTCGGAAAGGCGGATCTAGCCAGCGTGAGCGAATGGCAGAACGGACTGGTTTCCTTCCACGACACGCCGCTTTCGCAAGCCGTGCTGGAACTCAATCGCTATTCCACCGGCAAGCACCTGCTTATCCGGGATCCCAAGGTCGCGGCGATACGGATCAGCGGATCGTTCCATACCGGCGACCTCCGGCGGTTCGCGCGCACGATCGCGGAAATCTATCCCGTCCGCACCGTCGAGAGCGCGAGCGTCATCGAACTGGTTTCGAGGGGAAGGCCGCCCCGCTGAACCGAGGGCACGCACCGGAGCATTGCACCATCCCCGTACAGACAGATCGCATCCGAAATGGTAAGGAAAGCGATGCGCGGCGGGGGTGTTTTCCGATGCGGACAGGGAGGGATTTCGCAAGGCGATCCGTAATCGCCCTGTACTGCTCGCTCTGGTCGGTCGCCCCGGCCGGTGCGCAGCAGGCTGGGCCGACCGAGATCCGTATTCGCGCTGGCCCGCTCTCGACGGCGCTTTCCGAGCTCGCGCAGTCTCAGCGCCTCGACCTCATCTTCGACGAACGCCTTCTCGCCAAACGTACGACTGTCGCAATTCGCGGTCGCATGACGATCGACGAAGCATTGCGGCGTCTGCTCGGCGGAACGGGAATCGGGTATCGGCACAGCTCGGACAACGTCATCCTGCTTTTTGCCCAGTCCGCTGTCACGAAGGCGCCCGAGGACGAAGCCGTTGCCGACATACTCGTGGTCGGACGACTGACACAGAATACGGACATCCGCCGTACGGAAAACGACATCCAGCCCTATCGGGTCGTGAGCCAGCGTGACGCCGAAGAGACCCACCGCGATGGTATCGACGATGTCCTTCGTGCCCGTGAGACCCAGAACGATCAAATCCTCTCGGCAAGCCAGGATCCCTTCACGCGCACCGGGTCGAACCAATCCGAGATCGACCTCAGGGGGCTAGGCTCCCAACAGACCCTGGTCTTGATCGACGGACATCGAATGCCATCGATACCGAACGCATTTCAGGGCCTGCAACAGCCCGATCTCAACGCCATTCCCATCGGGATGATCGAACGCATCGAGACACTGCCGTCGACCGCTGGCGGCATTTACGGACCAGGCGCGACCGGCGGCATCATCAACGTTGTGCTCCGTCGCACCTACCGGGGTGCCGAGGGCAATCTTGTCGGAGGGATCACCGAGCGCGGCGACGCAAAGCGCTTGCGTGCCGAGGCGCGCATCGGCTTCACGCCGGACGGCGGGCGCACCGACGTCATGTTGTTCGTAAGTCGCACACAGTCGGGACCGATCCATGTCGGCGACCGCGACTTCGCTGAACGAGCGGAGCTGCGGGCGCTCGCAAATTCACCAGCTGCCTATCTCGGACGCTATCCAGCCGGCAACGGCCTGAATGTCTTCAGCCAGGCGGGGAATCTTGCGCTCGATCCGGGACTGGGCGGCGCCTCGCTTGGCTCTCCCATCACTTCTGCGACAGCAGCATCTTTTGCATCGGCATCGGATCGCCTCGCTTCCTTTGTCAACCGTGCCGGTCAGATCGTTACGGCATTGCCGGCAAACGCAAGCGGTGCCGGGGGTGATCTGCTGACCCGGCCGACGCTCACGTCGGGCTTCCTGAATGTCAGGCATCAGTTTGGTGGAGGGATCGAGGCGTATGTCGACGGATTATATCTGCGAAACGCCAGTACAGTCACCGGCCGCGCGATAGCGACTTCTGCGCCGCTTGACGCCGACGCGGCGGGCAATCCGTTTGCTCAACCGATAATCCTGACCTTTCCCATTCCGACGGTCGGTCCAGCGTCGCATACCGATATCACTGAATTTCGGGTGACGACCGGGCTGATCATTCCGTTGTTCGACCGATGGCGCGCGAATCTCGACTATAGCTACGCCCAAACGAACCTCGACTTCCGCGCGAGCTTCACCGGCGTCAGTGGCGATTTCTACAGCGTGATCGGCACCGGAAATCCGGGCCCGAACGGACAGCCGCCGCTCGATCCAATAGGAGATTGGAACGGCTTCATCCAGGCTTTGCCCCAATATCTTGAGACCACCGCATTGATTATCCACCGGGCCGACCGGCGGTCCGAGGGATCGCTACGCGTCTCGGGGCCTCTCCTATCGCTCCCCGGCGGAAGGCTGACCCTTACCGGGCTGGTCGGCGCGTGGCGAGAACAGGTCCCTGGATCCAACTATCAATTTCAGTCTGGCTCGATTTTGATTTCGAACCCAGCTCCGAGATTCACGCAAGACGATCGCTACGCCTATGCGGAGCTGCGAGCGCCACTCGTGCCGTTGGACTCTGGGCTGTCGCCGCTCCGTGGGCTCGAACTGCAGCTCGCAGGAAGGTTCGACGCACAAGCGACACGGGTGCCGCTTGGCGGCTCGGGATCTGACCTCACCAGCAATAGCGCCTTTACATTTCGCCAGAACGCTACCGTTTTCACGGCAGGCATTCGCGCCTTCCCGCGACCATGGTTGATGGTGCGCGGTAGCTTGGCGACGGGCCAACTGCCGCCAACCGTCGATCAAGTCGGTTTCGCGCAATTTCAGGCCAGTTTCGATATCGGTTTGAGCGATCCCAAGCGCGGAGGCCGGCAGATCGGCGAGGAAGGCTCGGTCATCCTGTTTTCGGGCGGTTCACCGACCCTTCGTCCCGAACGGGCCCGAAGCATTTCGCTCGGTTTCGTGATCAACCCGAGCGGAAGTGGGCCGCGCTTTTCCCTCGACTTCACGCGGATCGATAAGCGGGCGGAGATTTCGACCGTTTACTCGGGCAATCTGAACTACTTCCTGGCAAACGAGGCCAAATACCCCGATCGTGTTCTGAGAGCGCCGTTGACCCCAGAGGACGCCTCGCTCGGCTTCACGGCGGGCCGCATTACCGAAATCGATACCCGCTCGTTCAACAGTGGCCGCACGGTCGTGGAAGCCATCGATGCTCAATGGGACTGGCAAGTGCCTGTTGGCGCTACAAGCAGCTTTGGATCGCATGCGAAGCTGACCTGGGAACCGCAATTGTGGCGACGAAAGGCTCCCGATCTCCCTGCCGTCAATCTGGTCGGGTTCATGGATGGCCCTCTCGAATGGCGGGGCAATGTCGGTTTCGACTGGCAACGAGGTCCCATTTCGGTCGGGCTCAATGGCCAGTATTTCAGCAGCTACCTCGTCGCGAATTCCGGATACAATGCCACCGCCGCCAATCCGCAGGTCGTCGCCTATCAGGGCGCCTCGAAGATTCCTGCGCAGTTCTATCTCGATCTTGATGCGCGATGGCGCTTCTCATTGGCCGGCGGGTCAAGGTCACGCAGGTCGGGGGAGATAGCGTTAGGAGTAGTGAATCTTGCCGATCATCGACCGCCGATCGTCGCGAATCCGGATGGCGTTGGTTACAGCACTTATGGCGACCCGAGAGGGCGGCGATTGGAACTCTCGGTCTCGGTCCGCTATTGAGCGCCCCGGGGTCAGTTGCATTCAGTTGGAGGTGACCGGCCGCTCCTGACGATAGCTGTCGTTCGACCTATCGCTCCGGAACGACTGGTTTGTCCCAGATGTCGTCATTCCGCCGTCGACGGCTGTTGCCAGATTCTTTCGGCTTTCGAGAGACGCGCCGGAGCATTCAACAGCGAAGAGCGGGCGTGTCTGCTGGGCGATTTTCTCCGTTAAAGATCGACCAGTGGGAGATCTGAAGTGCTCACCGGATACTGCTAGACGAGAGTCTCTGCGCGACGAGATCGCCGGCCAGCCACGTCACATACGATAGTGGGCACCGGAGCGAATCTCTCAAAACTTGCCCGCTGGGATTTATGTTTTCGCCGCTCCATGTTAGATACGGATTATTGAGCCCGATCATCAACTTAGGGGTTGATCTACGAGCCGAAGCGATTCAAAATGTGCCCTGGGCGTTTTTAAGAACGCCTCGTAAATGTTTGATATTCCACCATTTTTGAGCAGCACCTGTGCGTACGGTGCATTACAAACGGCCAAGGCCGTGCGTCCCCTCAAAGCTGCGACCAAGGTCGCAGCCCAGCCTCGTGCCGGAAGGCGCGGGGCTCCCCGGCAGGGGGCTCTTCTTTCGATCCCGGTTGACGTGACGTGCGGTCGGCAGGAAAAGAGGATCGGCGGGCAGACCTTTTCGAAAGGAACTGGTCCATGCCCAAACTCACCGAACGCGAAAAGCTCGCCGACCTCGAATCCCGCCAGCGCAAGCTGGCGCAGGAACTCGCCAATGCCCGCCAGGCGCTGCGCGCCCGCTATGCCGCCATCGTCCCCGAACTCGGCATCGAACGCCTGACCGAGCGCGAGTTTCGCGACCTGTTGACCCAGGCCATCCGCGCCGGCGGCCCCGCCGCGCTGGCCGCGCTGAAACCCCTGCCCGCTGCCCCTGCCTGACTCAAAGTGTCGCCCGCAGGGCGCCCCAGCGGCGAGCATGGCGGAGCCACGCGCAGGAGGCCAATACCCTTTTCGGGTATTGCCTCGCCCGGCGACGGACCCGGCCAAAGCCGGGTTCCCGAGCCGGGCGAATCTTCCCTCTCGACAAAAAAAGGGCCGGTCCGAGGCTGCCCCCGGACCGGCCCTAATAGTCACACGGCCCGTGCCTGTCCCGCAAGCGTCAGGAAGTGTGACGGCACCCTAGCACTTTTCAGCGCCCGCGCGAGATGCGACTGCAAGCCCGACCCTTCGCAGACTACCGCTTCCACCGGTTGGAGTCGCAGGAGTTGCTCGTTACGCGCAAATCCCGCCCGATTCCCAAGCCGGCGGTCGAGCCCGAATGCAATCACCTTGGCACCGCGGCTCGCAGCCCAGGCAGCGGCAATCGCGTCACACCCCTTGTCCTGCGCCGTCGTCGCCAGCACCATCGCCGGCACGCGCGCTCTGATCTGGTCGAGCCGGTCCCAGATCTGACGGTAATCCTGCCAGGCCTGACCTCCCGAAAACACCACCACCGGCCCCTTGGGCGCATGCGCGTCGATCCGCCGGTCGCGTCGCGCCGCGAGGAAGTCGGTCGCAGCGATGACCGAAGCGGTGCGTTTGCTCGATACCAAAGTTGCCCGAACCGCCGACCAGGGACGTCCGGTCTCGGCATGGAACATGGCCGCCGCATGATCGCGCATGCAGGCGAGTGCATCCTGCACCTCGTCGAGCGACTGGCAGAGCAGTTGCGCTTCTTCGAGTTCGGTTGCCGCGACCTCGCTGCCATCGGCGCCGCGGATAAGCCCCTGGACCTGGACAGCGGCGCGATCGGCCTCACCCGCCACCTGCTCGGCGACCTTGTGGAAGGTGTGCACCACCCCCCAGGCCAACCTGTCCACGACCCGGTCCAGTCGCGTGTCGCGCAGGAGGTCGAACAAGGTCGTCACCAGCATCTCCACCCCGAGTTGGACCTGGTGGGGATCAGGCATGTCTACTGAAACCGGATCCTCCCCGCAGTCGATCCTGACCTGGTCGATCGTCTCGACAAAAGCCTCGGCGAAGCTGTCAGCGGGCTGGGCGGTTTCCTCGGCAAGGAAAGCGGCAATGTCGGCGAAGCGGGCGATGGAACGGGCGGGCTTGGTCATGACGGTCTCCTTCTTCTTCTGAATTGAAGAGACCTTTTTCACGGCACGGGCTCCGAGCCTCGGGGTCAAGGATCGCGTCAGCGACCGCGTCAGCGGCGATGGGGGTCACGATTTTCTTCGGCGCGCGCACACGCCAGTTGGAACGTGCTGCCGCCGTTCGCCGAAGAAAATGGTGGGGCCCCGTCGTCCTTGAGGCCGATGCGTACCCGTGCCAGACTCGGCATTGTTGAGAGAGAATATTTTGAAGAACCGACCGAGCCCCACAGGCTCATCTCGCGCCCGATCAGGCTGCCTTGCGGCGGTGCCACGGCGCTGCCACTAATCGGCGGACTTGCCCGCTATTACCATTGCGGGCACCGCATATTAACCACATCATCTGGATCGTTTCGCCTCCCGATTGGACGATCTTCGTGGCAGTCGGGCAATTCGAACTGGAGCCGCTTCCGCCGAGCGCAGCGCTGATCGAAGGCGTACCGGCAATTCATCTCCCGCGGGACGTGCGAGACACGATCAGACTTGACCACGGCTGAGCGCAGAGAGCTGGTCGTCAAACTCGACGACCTGCTCCCGGGCCAGCAAGCCTGGAGCCCGGGCTTGCTGGTGCGGGGTAATACGATGTCCAGCTCTACCTGGATGAGAATGGGCGCCGATATGAAGCGGCGCGACGTGGCTCAGTGGCCGATGGCGTTCCACGAGATCGAGCGGGTGATCAACGCCCTGCTGCCCGGAAGGGCTGCCCCCCAATGGTGGACCAACGAAGGCCCGGACAGCCGCCATATGCAATGCAATGCCTGGCGCGAGGCAGAGTTCGCCGCCTTCCTCGCCGGGCGCGAGCAAGTGGTGCTCCGCCGGTGCGTCACGTCGCCAGCCAACCCCGCCAACGATCAGCATAGGCATAATAAGGATTGCCCTCGTGATGTGCCCGAGCGGCGCGATCTCACAGGCGCCCCTGTCGCGCCCGGCGCTGCTGGGCACGGGTCATGACAGCCTCCTGATACGGGGGAATGAAAAAAGGACCGGGAGAGCAGGCTCCCCCGGTCCATGTCGATGCGGCTCAGAAAGGCACATCGTCATCCAGGTCGCGGCTGCCGCCACCGGCCAGGCCGCCATCATTGCCCGCGGTGCTGTCGCCGAAGCCGGCCTGCCCCTGGCTGTCGCCGTCGCCATAGTCGCGACGGCTGCTTCGGACCGCAGGCCCGAAATCRTCGCGACGCTGCGGCCGGCGCCACGCGGCGCGATAGCCCGGCCGGCGCCACGCGGCGCGATAGCC